>JBNMQC010000001.1:0-213825 GCA_051277445.1 Bermanella sp.
GCGGTACAATTCAGTGTGACCTTTTTGACGACCGAAGCCTTTCACTTCTGTCACGGTAATGCCTTGAACGCCAATTTCAGAGAGTGCTTCACGCACGTCGTCTAATTTAAATGGCTTGATAACGGCCGTAACCAATTTCATATCAAACTCCTTGTGGGTTGGAGAACAAAGCTAGGCGAACCTAGCTTTGCGATAACTCAATAATTAATAAAAATTAAAGAGGTAGGCTGTAAGACATAACAACGATTACATCTTCATCAGGATCAACGCCCCAATCAGCTAGTGCTGCTTCATCATCACCAGTATCAACAACTTTAGATAAAGTGATTGCTAGCTGATCAGTTAGACCATAAGAAATATCAAAGTGAGTATATTCAGCACCGGCGCCATTATCTTGCATAGCTAAAGTAAGGTCTGCACCAGCAACAGAGTAACCAGCTGCAACATATGAAGAATCTTCATCTTGAAGGCTTTGATAATAAGTAACAGAGGCATCCATGAAGCCTAGGGAGATAATCGCATCAGAGGCATCACCAGGGGTACCATCTGAATCTTCACCTGCACTGTAAACGTAAGTAGCTGCTTGAAGATCAACAGAGAAGTCACCGAACTCCTTAGCAAAACCAACATATAAGTCGTATTCGTTACCAAGTGCTAGATCACCAGAAGATGCCCAGATACCTGCGTATGCACCTGATTCATGACCGTAATCAGCTGCTGCAGAGAAAGCCGCACCGCCTAGGTCAGTACCACGCCATAAGTAAGTAGTCGCAAGGCCAGCAGAATATTCAACTTCAGCGTTGGCTACTTGTGCGCCCATTACGCCAGCTGAAAGTAGAGATGCCATTGCAACCGCTTTAGATAGAGTTTTCATATTTTATTTCCTTCGTTGTGTATCGTTTTATTTTTGGTTTTTATTAAATTTTTTAATTTCAAAAAAAAGTCAAAACAATCCGGTTTTGTAATGTACGCGAAGAACTTTTGGTTCTTATAAAACTCATCAAATAAATGCTTGATGAATTTTGCGTTGTTTTTATTAGTTATGGTTATTGTTATCTGTGTACCTGTACTTAGCAAAGCCGGTGCCAACTTTTGAAAACCCCGAAATACTGCGCTCTTGTCCCTAATTAACCACTTCTCAAACGCGAAAAGGCACTAAAATGCAGCATAAAAACCTCAGTAGCGCCCAAAAGGGGCGTTAGAAATAAAATCATTGTCATTTGGCACTGTAATGTGACATGGCTACGCCCTGTCAGTTAACAACGAGAAAAGAAATGGCGGTAACCATCTAAACGGAAGGATTAAACAGGCACCAAAAGCCCGTTTTTATGGCCACAAACGTGTGCATTGAGGATATAAATTGCACCGAAAGGTGCCAATAACGAATGGGTTCTACTGATTTAGGCCTAATCAACCTAAATCAGCAGGCACAAACACTCAGCTTAAGGCTTTGTGCTAGAAATCGGGCATTAAGCCACTTGTGCTTTAGTTACTTTAGAGATGACCACAAGGGTTGCCGTGCGAACCATAAGCATTAACACTGCAGAAGACACTAAGAAGCCAGCTGCGAATCCATGGGCATTGGCGCCAACAGGCACTTCAACACCGTGGGCAATACCATGAAACACCGCAAATGCTGTGATCAATAGAGCACTTTTATGATGACCAACAAAACGACCTAACACTAAAAACGCCACGGATAAGATCACGGAGAGCATGATCAAGGATTCAACGGCGCTTGAAGCAAGTTGCAATACACCGCTTTGTGCACCGTAAAACCCTACAGCCAACAATCCAATAAACGCACCGCCAATTAAAGCCGCTTGCTTATTAGTCAAACGAAATAACAATACCCCCAATGCTGCAAACGCCAGCAAATGATCCAAGCCCATTAAGGGATGCAAGATACCCGCTAAAACCCCTTCGGTTGCCGATATGGCTTCATGACCTGGGTGCGCCATGACAACCATAGGCAGACTCAATAGGGCAGCGACGATAATTTTTTTCATGATAATTTCCTTGTTAAGCTTATAAAGATCGAGTCGAGTGAATTTCAGCGTGCTCATCCACTTCATGGCCTGGCACCATGTCATTGAGAACAGGTTCAATACTGGCGCGTTTTTCAAGCATGCCGTGATCAATAATAAAGCGAATGATTTCGGCCACACCTTTACTGGTTTCTACATTGGCTAATACAAACGGGCGGCCATTGCGCATTTTATTCGCGTCACGGTGCATCACTTCTAACGACGCCCCAACATGTTGTGCAATATCGACTTTGTTGATAATCAGCATGTCTGATTTCGTGATACCAGGGCCACCTTTGCGGGGGATTTTATCCCCAGCGCATACGTCAATGACATACAGGGTTAAATCCGATAGCTCTGGGCTAAACGTGGCGGATAAATTGTCGCCGCCGCTTTCAACAAACACCACTTCTAAACCGTCATGCTTGTCTTGCAGTTCTTTAACCGCGGCTAAATTCATCGAAGCATCTTCACGAATCGCCGTATGGGGACAACCACCGGTTTCCACACCCATGATGCGATCTTCGCTTAAAACCTTGTTACGCATTAAAAACTGCGCATCTTCTTTAGTGTAAATATCGTTAGTCACTACTGCAATGTTGTAATGATCGCGCATAGTTTGACATAGCATTTTTAGTAACGCTGTCTTGCCAGAACCAACCGGACCGCCAACACCCACACGTAATACTTGTTTAGTCATAATTTAATCCTGTGCATATATTATTAATATTACGATCGAAATAGTCGCGAATATTGTTGTTCATGTAATGACGATGCAATGGCTAAACCCATTAAGCCGGTACCTATTTCATCGTCCGAGATGTGTTTCGCTTCTTCGCACACTTGCGCGATAACTGGAATCAAGGCTTGTAGAATTTGCTGTGCTTGGGTTTGCCCTAATGGCAACGCCTTGCTGGCACTGGTCACTTGATTTTCACACCAGCTCCATGCAAACCCCATTAACGCGGTTGATAAATCAATTTTATTGATTGATGCCGCCAATGCATTCATAGATACAACGGTGGGTTGTTTAATGCTATTCACGAGGCGCTCACGAGCGGGGTCTTGCCCTAAATGCCATTGCACATAAGCACTGCCCACTTGTGTATCTTCTAACCATAGCTCTTTGCTTTCACGAAAACTGAGCAGGGTTTGATTCCATTGATTAACCGTTTCAAACTGGCCGCTTTCCCATGCCTGGAACATGCGGATATAAACCGGTAAGTCTAATTGCCCAAACCCAAAACGTAAGTTATCCCCAATCCAGTCCTGTACGTGATCGGCATTTTTGCACCAACCACAATCCAATGCGTATTCTAATCCTTGGCTATAAGCGAACGCACCCACCGGCAATGCAGGGCTAGATAAATGCAGTAGCGCTAACAGGCTATGTGAATCAGCATGTGACATATCAGTGACTGTGCCCATGGTGATGCCCATCGTCGTGAAAATGGTCGTCATCATGTGAATGCCCATGATGATGACCTGTGCCAGGGGCATACGCGCCATTCTCTGGCTCAAATGGCGCTTGCTCATGCACAGCATGAATGCCTAAGCCATGCAGCATGTCTTCTAAAACATAATCTTCTTGAAAGCGTAAAAAGCCTTCGCCAATTTGCAAGGGGACGTGTCGGTTACCTAGGTGATAACACCCACGAGCAAACAAAGTAGGGTCACTCACTTTCGCCGTCGTAACACTTTCATTGGATGCAAGAATGGTTAAATAGTCACCTTGTTCATTCGTTAATACGGTGCCATGGCGTAACACATGGCCACGCTCAATTTGAATACCGGCTTCATTACCATTATCTGTGGTTATTTTTAAACGGCCACGTTTGCGCTCATCAAAGTTTAAGCTGATGGTTTCGCTAATGGCACTCGCAGGTAAATGTGCGTCTAAAATCTTAGTAAATATTTTCATTTTATTGAGAGATATGACATGCCACAAAAACGATATTGTTTGAAAATCGCTTTTTGCACATGCCTGTCTCAACTCCTTTAGTTCTAATATTTAACACCGTTATGGGAGGCGCTTGCACGCCAAACAACCAAAACGGTATTAATTTTAAAATATCAATATGGCCAACTGTTTCGCACCATGGCTTATCAAACGCTTGGCATTTCACATCGCGCTCAAGTGATCTCCCACACTTAAAATAAATAATAGCGCTGAGCGAGCGGCAAACTCTCAGCCGGCTCACACGTAAGTATTTGGCCATCTGCTTTTACCACATAGGTTTCTGGATCCACTTCTAACACGGGCTGATAATCATTGAGCTTCATATCCGCTTTAGAAATTGTGCGTGTATCCTTAACCGCGCTTAATTGTTTTTGTAAACCTAAGTGAGACAAGGTGTCTTTTTCAATAGACGCCTTGGAGACAAAGGTAATACTGGTTTGGTTAACCGCTTTACCCATGGCACCAAACATGGGGCGATAATGCACAGGTTGCGGTGTGGGTATGGATGCATTCGGGTCACCCATTGGTGCGCCTGCAATCATGCCGCCTTTTAAAATCAATGAAGGCTTGGTACCAAAAAACATCGGTTTCCACAAAACCAAATCGGCCAGTTTACCTACTTCGATAGAACCCACTTCATGGGCCACACCCATGGTGATGGCAGGATTAATGGCGTATTTTGCAATGTAACGCTTACAACGAAAATTATCTGTGCCTTCGACTTCGGCATTGGCGTCTTCCGCCAATGCACCGCGCTGCACTTTCATTTTATGAGCGGTTTGCCAAGTACGCGTAATCACTTCTCCCACACGACCCATGGCTTGGGAGTCTGATGAGATCATGGAAAACGCGCCAAGGTCATGCAGAATATCTTCCGCGGCGATGGTTTCACGGCGAATACGCGAATCTGCAAACGCCACATCTTCAGGAATGTTCGGATCTAAGTGGTGACATACCATCAGCATGTCTAGGTGCTCATCCACCGTGTTCACAGTATATGGGCGAGTTGGGTTAGTGGATGATGGTAGTACATTACTCTCGCCGCACGCTTTTATAATGTCAGGGGCGTGACCGCCGCCAGCCCCTTCTGTGTGATAGGTATGAATGACACGGCCTTTAAATGCCGCAATGGTGTCTTCCACAAAACCAGATTCGTTTAACGTATCGGTGTGTATCGCCACTTGCACATCGTGCTCTTCGGCCACGGTTAAGCAGTTATCAATGGACGCAGGTGTTGTGCCCCAATCTTCATGGAGCTTTAAACCCATGACACCGGCTTCCACTTGCTCGATGATCGGTCCAGGCAAACTGGCATTGCCCTTACCTAAAAAACCAATGTTCATGGGTAGATCATCCACCGCTTGCAACATTTTACCTATGTGCCATGGCCCAGGTGTACACGTTGTGGCATTCGTGCCAGTGGCTGGCCCCGTACCACCACCTAGCATAGTCGTCACACCACTCATGAGTGCTTCTTCAATTTGTTGCGGGCAAATAAAATGTATATGGGCGTCGATGCCTCCAGGCGTTAGGATTTGCCCTTCACCTGCAATCACTTCTGTGCCCGGCCCAACCTCGATGGTGACGTTTTGCTGTGTATCAGGATTACCCGCTTTACCAATGGCCATGATACGGCCCGCTTTAATACCCACGTCCGCTTTAACGATGCCCCAGTAATCGAGAATCAATGCATTGGTGATCACGGTATCGGCGATGTGTTCACTCATGGCTTGGCTTTGCCCCATGCCATCACGAATCACTTTACCACCGCCGAATTTCACTTCATCGCCGTAAACGGTGTAATCTTTTTCTGGTGTAATGAATAATTCGGTATCGCCTAGGCGAACTTTATCGCCCACCGTGGCGCCATACATGTCGGCATATGCTTGTCTTGTGATTTTCATAATTGCCCCATTACCTCACCGCGGAATCCATAAATTTTTCTCTCACCTGCAATGGCCACTAACTCTACCGTTCGTGTTTGCCCAGGCTCAAAACGCACCGCTGTACCCGCTGCCACATTCAAACGAAAGCCTTTTGTACTTTCGCGTTCAAACGTCAGGGCTGGATTGGTTTCATAAAAGTGATAATGGCTGCCCACTTGAATAGGGCGATCCCCCGTATTGGCCACCGTAATAGTTAACGTGTCTAAGCCTACGTTTAGTTCAATATCACCTTGTGCACAAATCACTTCACCTGGGATCATAATTATTCCTTTAAAACATTTTTTTAATCAGAGATTCGCCCGCGAGCGGCCTCCCAAAAATAACCTTCACAGCTTTCAGGAGCGTTAGCGAGGCAGTGAGTACAAGGCAAATTTTTAATTTTGTGAGGCGCATAGCTTGTCTATGTAACGATCAAAATTAAAAATTTAATGCAGTAATCACAACGCAGCTAGCTCCACACTCGAATTAGGCGATGGGGTTATGCACCGTTACCAATTTAGTCCCATCCGGGAAGGTGGCCTCCACCTGCACTTCATGGATCATCTCGGCAATGCCATCCATCACATCATCGCGACCCAATACCTGACGACCGTCGTTCATCAATTGCGCGACCGTCAAACCGTCCCGTGCGCCTTCCATAATAAAACAGCTGATTAACGCAATGGCTTCTGGGTAATTAAGCTTAACGCCACGATCTTTACGTTTTTGTGCCACTTCGCCTGCTACAAACAGCAGCAGCTTGTCTTTTTCACGAGGTGAAAGTTCCATGATTTTCTCCTAACGCAAGCTTTCGCTTAACGAAAATTATGTATTCCAAATTCGAGGCGTGCAGGCTTCGCGTCCATAAATATTTGGGCGAAGTTGCTTCCATATATTTTCAAACAATTGCCGAATGGGCTCAGCGCGATTCCCCAAAGCTCTGATAATTAATACGCCTGTTTTTTGAGTAATTCCTACAATAACGGAATCATTCGCCGCATTAACACGCTCTTGTAAGTTAACCAACTGCTGATAAATGCCCTGATCAAGATTGCGGTTAATCACAAAAGTGGCATAACAAGAACGGCCTTGTAAGCCCACCTTACTTTGCATGACACCGCTTTTCGCATCTAAATTCAGGCGATCAATAAACAACGGTTGATCATCCTGATAAATCGACAGTGTTTGAATTAATCGCCCTTGGGTGAATAATGCGTCGCTTTCTGGACGGCCTAAACAGGTAATCTCCCATCCCATAAACAAGCCATTACCTGCAATATTCACTTGGGTATTTAAACGCCCAGCCGCACCATCAAAAATAATATTTTCTTGTGGCAGGTACTCAATGACGCTGTTGTTCGCAACCTTGAGTTCAACCTGCTGCAATTGCTCTAGGTGACTTTCATTTCGGTATAGCTTGCCTGCCGATGGCGTGGTCACTAAAACCCGAGCTTGATCAAACGCCTTCACGTTAATGGCGAGGTGATCACCACCCACAAGCCCGCCCGGTGGATGCAATAAATACATGTGCAACACATCAGATCCTTCAGGGAAGAAGGGGCGTTGCACGCGAAGCGGACCAAAATGCATGGTTTTACCCATTCGGGTATGTAACTGACCCGTGTCGCCCGTTGCACCATAGAACTCGCCACTAAACAGCGCACGCCAATGGGGGTCAACGCCATCTACCAGCCCTTGAGCTTGTGGGGCAATCTGCATATTCATGAATAAACTCTATTTGCGCACAATAATGATGCAAAAATCATCGGTAATGGTATTTGTTATGTACTAATGCAAGGAGAGAGCCAATTCCTACAGGCCTTAGTTTATAAGGGGCCATAGAACCTGACTAACTGGTCAGCTAGATTTATTGCACTAAAAAAGTGCGAGCGCACCTTTTTAGCATGCTTTATGAATAGACACAGCGCCACGACTGGGCGCTGTAAGAAAAAGAGAAACCTTAAGTTTTCCTCCCGTTAAATGGCCAGTAAACGCTGTACATCATCGGAGGTTTTCAACTGCTGTTGATTCCCAGCTGACACCACGCGACCGCGCTCAAGAATAATGTATTCATCGGCAAGGGCCGTGGCAAAGTCTAAGTATTGCTCAACCAGTACAATGGCCATGTTGCCGCGCTCACGTAACAGCTCGATGACCTTTTGAATGTCCTTAATGATCGAAGGCTGAATACCTTCAGTAGGCTCATCCAATATCAACATTTTTGGGCGTAATAATAACGCTCGGGCAATGGCAAGTTGCTGCTGCTGGCCACCACTTAAATCACCACCGCGCCTGTGCAGCATTTTTTTAAGCACAGGAAAGAGTTCAAATACTTCCTCATCAATAAAGCGCAGTTTTTTCGGCAAACTTGAAAAAGCCGTTTTTAAGTTTTCTTCAACAGTTAACTGCGAAAAAATATCACGACCTTGTGGTACATAAGCAATGCCGTTTTTAGCACGATCATACGGTGCTTGGCCTGAGATCGAGTCACCTTGCCACACTACATCCCCTGCTTTAGGTGATAAGTGACCAGACAGGGCTTTCATTAATGTGGTTTTACCCACACCGTTGCGCCCAAGTACACAAGTCACCTTACCAATTTCGGCGGTCATGGAGACATCATAAAGTGCTTGGCTTGCGCCGTAGGCTACATCTAAATTTTTAACTTCCAACATAATTAGCGCCCCAGATACACTTCGATCACTTGCTGATTATTCTGCACAGATTCAAGAGAGCCTTCGGCCAAGACACTGCCTTCGTGCAATACCGTCACCTTGCAATCAAGTGCCGCGATAAAATCCATATCGTGTTCAACCACCACTAATGAATGCTTCTTAGCCAGTTTTTTAAATAGCTCTGCGGTTTTCATGGTTTCTTCGTCGGTCATACCCGCAGCCGGCTCATCAATTAATAAAAGCTCGGGTTCTTGCGAAATGAGCATGCCAATTTCTAACCACTGTTTTTGACCGTGGGATAAGTTAGCCGCTAATTCATCTCGCTTATCACTTAGGGCAATCAGTTCTAACGTTTCCGTAATCTTTTGTTCTTGCTGATGACTTAACGAATGGAATAACGCTTTCCAAATGCCACGGCCACCTTTTTGCGACAGCTCTAAGTTTTCAAAGACCGTAAGGCTTTCGATCACACTGGGCTTTTGAAATTTTCGCCCCACGCCAATGTTAGCAACCGCTGCTTCATCAAACTGGGTTAAGTCTGTGGTGTTATTAAATAAAACCGTGCCGTTATCCGGTTTGGTTTTACCGGTGATCACATCCATCATGGTGGTTTTACCGGCCCCATTTGGGCCAATGATGGCGCGCATTTCACCGGGTTTAATATAAAGGGATAAATTATTCAGCGCTTTAAAGCCATCAAAGCTCACGCTGACGCCATCCATGTACAAACTGTATTCTTGTTCTAAATGTTTAGGTCGTAATGCGCCCATGATTACGCCCCCTTATTTGAAAATTTATTGGTTAATAACGCGATCCATTGTGCAGCCTTACCATCCCCTTCTTGCATTTGTTTCACCCAACCCACAATGCCTTTTGGCAGATACAAGGTGGTTAACACAAACAGGCCACCCAACATGAATAACCAAAGCTCGGCAAATGCACCGGTAAAATAGGTTTTTGCATAGTTAACGGCAACGGCACCAATCACCGCACCAAACAAGCTGCCACGACCACCTACGGCGACCCAAATAATAATTTCGATAGAATTAATAGGCGTAAACTCACCAGGGTTAATAATGCCCACTTGCGGTACATACAATGCACCGGCCACACCGGCCATCATGGCCGAGACTACAAATACAAACAGTTTGTAATGCTCAACACGATAGCCTAAAAAGCGCGTGCGGCTTTCGGCATCACGAATGCTCACTAATACGCGACCAAGCTTAGAGGTGGTAATAAAGCGGCTAATTAAATAACCCAAGGCAAGTGCCAATGCAGAAGCAATAAATAACACATTGCGTGTGCCACTGCTTTGTAAATCAAAACCCAGAATGTCTTTAAAGTCGGTTAAACCATTGTTGCCACCAAAGCCCATATCGTTTCTGAAAAACGCCAACATAAGTGCATAGGTTAAGGCTTGGGTAATAATAGAAAGGTACACGCCCGTTACTCGAGAACGGAACGCTAACCAACCAAATACAAAGGCCAGCGTGCCAGGCACCAGTACTACCATAAGCATGGAGAACCAGAACTGATCAAAGCCCAACCAATACCAAGGTAGCTCACCCCAGTTTAAAAACACCATGAAGTCAGGCAGTTCAGGATTACCATACACACCACGATCGCCAATCTGACGCATCAGGTACATACCCATGGCATATCCGCCCAACGCGAAAAAGGCACCGTGACCTAAACTTAAAATACCGCAATAACCCCAGATCAAATCCACCGCTAATGCCAATAGGGCATAACATAAGTATTTACCAGTTAAGGTCAGGGTGTAAGTGGATACATGAAAAATGGAATCCGGTGAAAACACCAAATTACAAAACGGAAAGACAATGGCAACCGCGATAATCGCCATCAATAAACGCTGGCCGCCTTTATCCCCAACGAGCAAGGTTGCCAGTGGTCCAAGTTTGGGTGCTTGAGTTTGTGAAATAGTCATGAATCAATCCTCCACCGAGCGGCCTTTTAATGCGAATAAACCGCGAGGACGTTTTTGTATAAATAGAATAATCGCAACCAATACGATTATTTTTGCCAATACCGCACCGGCCATGGGTTCAAATATTTTATTGGCAATGCCCAGTGACATAGCACCCACTAAGGTTCCCCATAAATTACCCACGCCACCAAATACCACCACCATAAAACTATCAATGATGTATTGCTGACCCAGGTTAGGGCCCACATTGGTTAACTGACTCAACGCCACACCGGCAATACCCGCGATACCGGAACCCAAACCAAAGGTTAACGCATCCACCCAACCGGTTTTAATACCCATGGAGCTGGCCATTGGACGGTTCATGGTGACGGCACGCATTTGCAAACCAAACAGCGTTTTCTTTAAAACCACCGCTAATGCAGCAAGGACTAATAGACTAAAGATAATGATGTATAAACGATTAAAGGTCAGTTCCAAACCAGCGTTAACCGTAAAAGTACCCGCCATCCAGTCTGGGGTTTGCACATCTTGGTTTAACGGGCCAAAAATAGAGCGCACCGCTTGCTGTAAAACAAGACTGATACCAAACGTGGCTAGTAATGTTTCTAATGGACGACCGTATAAGTGACGAATCACGCTGCGCTCAATCAACACACCCACCAAGCCTGAGACTAAAAATGCGGCAGGTACCGCTACCACTAAAGACAAACCGATGTTGTTTGGCATCAGTTGTTGAATCACAAATGTAGTGTAGGCACCAAGCATGATCATCTCGCCATGGGCCATATTAATCACACCCATCACACCAAAGGTAATGGCTAAACCAATAGCAGCTAATAATAAAACAGCCCCTAATGCCACGCCGAAATACACATTTTCTAGCACGCCGTTAAGCTTCATCAGCTCATTGATATCATCAAAGGTTTTCTGAGCCAGTGTTATCTCAGTTTGGCTATAACGATTGCTGTCTTGTTTGGCTCGATTCAAAAAGGCTAGCAGTCCATTCCGGGTCTCTACATATAAAGAGCCATCTAGAAATTGAATGGCCTCCACACGGGCTAATGGATCATCACTCTGCAAAAATACGAGTGCACGGGCTGTTTTTAAAATACTGGTAATATGTTTATCAGTTTCTTTGGTCAGCGCCTTATCTAATAGAGGAAGCGCAGAATTATCTGCCGCTTTAAGTAATTCACGGGCCGCTGCTTCCCTTTGTTTAGGGTCGCTTGAACTGATCTGAAGTTCTGCGATGACACCGTTTATGGTTCGGCGTAAATTGTTATTAATACCCACTTTGCGTAAATCACGCTTTTTAAACTCACCTAAGTCGTTACCACTCATAATTGATGTGGCTTTATATTTACCATTTTCTAGTTTCTTACGGGTAACCAGATCACCATTTTTTTTGTTATAGAATAAATCGGCATTGAGTAATAATTTGATAACAGGCAATGCATTTTCATGGCCGGTTTTGGCAATAGATAGTATTAGGGTTTCTTTCTCATCATAGTTAGCTTCAACCAGCTGACAACTAAGCTGTTCAAAACTGGGCTGAGTATTTGGGTTAGTTTGAACGGAATCATTAAGAGAGGTTAACTGTACTTGGCATTCGCCATTGCTTGCTACTACTGGCATGACATTACAAAGTGCAACCGTGCACAACAGTAATGCTTTGAATATGTTCATGGGGCCACCTTACTGAACTTTGAGCACCCAGTGTCTTCTTCTAATCCATTTAGCTAGAAGGATACAGACAAGGTTTAATAAAAGAGGATGAAGTGCGCCCGCTAATAACTTATTAGGGGCGCGGTTTTTATTGTTGTTATTCGGCTGCGACCTCAGAACCCGCACATACTTTAGTGACTGTGTTGTAGTTACCACAGCTTAAGTCTTTCCAGTTAGAGACTAGATTTTTGCTTTCTGGAAGGAAGTCCGTCCACGCATCACCCACAACTTCACCGTCTGTTTTCCAAACAATATCGAATTGTCCGTCTTCTTGAATCTCACCAATTAATACTGGCTTAGACAAATGATGGTTCGTATTCATAACCGCAGTACCACCGGTTAGGTTAGGCACTTCAAGGCCGTACATCTTGCTACGTACTTTATCGACTTCAACGCTACCGGCTTTCTCAACAGCGGCAGCCCACATTTTGAAACCAATGTAAGTGGCTTCCATGGGATCGTTCGTTACACGCTCATCGTTTTTAGTGAATGCATGCCATTTGTCGATAAACTCGTCATTAGCTTCGCTTTCTGCGCTCATGAAATAATTCCATGCGGCAAGGTGACCGACAAGAGGCTTAGTATCAAAACCAGATAGTTCTTCTTCACCAACAGAGAACGCAACCACTGGAATGTCTTCAGCGCTCACACCTTGGTTAGCCAATTCCTTATAGAAAGGAACGTTTGCATCACCATTAATGGTTGAAACAACGGCGGCTTTTTTACCGGTTGAACCGAATTTCTTCACGTCCGATACAATAGTTTGCCAATCACTGTGACCGAATGGCGTGTAGTTAATCATGATGTCTTTGTCGCTAACGCCTTTGCTTTTCAGGTAGCTTTCAAGAATTTTGTTGGTTGTACGAGGGTAAACATAATCGGTACCCGCTAGAACCCAACGCTTAACACCTTGATCCATTAAGTAGTCAACCGCAGGAATCGCTTGTTGGTTAGGCGCAGCGCCTGTATAGAAAACGTTTTTAGAAGATTCTTCACCTTCGTATTGAACTGGATAAAATAGTAAGCCGTTTAACTCTTCAACCACAGGCAATACAGATTTACGCGACACAGACGTCCAACAACCAAAAATAACGTCTACTTTGTCTTTCGCTAAAAGCTCGCGCGTTTTTTCTGCAAATAAAGGCCAGTTAGAAGCCGGGTCAACCACAACGGCCTCTAATTTTTTACCTAATAAACCGCCTTTTTTGTTTTGATCTTCCACCATCATTAAGACCGTGTCTTTTAGCGTGGTTTCAGAAATGGCCATGGTGCCTGACAATGAGTGCAGCACACCGACTTTAATTGTATCGCTGGCTTGTGCGATAGCCGCACCCAGTGTCAGCGCAGCAACCCCTGCTATTTTAGAAAACTTGCCCATCATTTTTCTTTCCTATTGAGTGTGTAAGACAGACTCACTTTTTGCAATGGGTATGCCAACACCAAGATGGCGCGATTTTGTTGCATTTAAGGTGCGAGTTGTTACTAATTCGCACCATTTAAACGCTGTGATATTTTTATCTGCTGTATTTAAGTGCAAAAGTGCTTAAGTGGGTTTTATTTTCTTTATCTAGTGATGGGCAGCTTTGCACTGAGATAACGCAAACAAACTAAAATGAATAACAATAGTGCGGGAGTTTTATTGGGGCATAAAAAAGGGGTGCATCTGCACCCCTAATCATTTTTCTATTTTTGCTGTGTTCTAGAATCGCTTACGCACACCTAAAACAAATAGGGTATCGCCGTCGTCACTGTCACCAGACATACCAAATGGCGTCTCATCTGTGATATGACTTACACCTGCAAAAATATCCACATGATGAAATTCTGGGAAGTCGCGGGCAATTTCAGCGCGGAAGGTCAGGGCGTCGTCATCCGCATCATCCGCATTCCAGTAGCCAATGGCGGCATCGAAATATAAACGGTTCGCAAGATATTTTTCAAAGATGATTTCTGGGTACCAGTATTTGGTTTTCACTTCACGATGAAGGGCCACTTCAATTTCTTTATTGATGGAGGTCGCAATACGGAACTCCGTACGGTCTTGCGTACTGTCATTTAAATAGTTGTAAGTGATGACACTGGTGTCTAGATTAAAGCCATCAAACTTGTTGTTGTAGCCGAAGGTCACATCCATTTCTACAGGAAGCCCCTCTGAACCAGATTGATCTTCTACGTTACTAAACCAAACACTGGCGTAGGCGTTGCCATTTTTGTAGTCCGAGCCGCCTTGTATGGCGGGACTGTTGTCTGTTTGGCTCAAACCGCGATAAATATAGTCACTCACTAAGCTTACATTATGAGTGGTTTGCGCTTGGCTCAGCGCGGCGCATCCGGTCAAACAAAGTGCTGCTGTCAATTTCAATGGTGTCATGTCTCTCTCCTTTATTTTTAAGCATGATAATCAATTTGGCCTACCATTGCTGAGGATTCATCGAATTGTGTGAATAACCGCAAATACTAGCAACGACCAATAGCGGTGCACCGCCACTTGATTGCGGCTACTTTTAGTGCGCTTTAGCCATTTTCATCATCCGCACATCGACCTTTCACCCCTCAAAATACCTGTGAGTATCGCTATTGATTAATTATTTTCAACTTCCTGACCAATTGGCCAAGTTATTGCTTTAACCAGCTGAATTCATCACAACCGTCTTAGACGTATTCGGAGAACCTGTATGTTAAAACGCAAACCTTGGCAGTCTTTGTTGACCGCCGCATCCCTCGCTTTAGGCTTAGGTATGGGCCAAGCGGCTGTGGCCAATGATGATCCGCTAAAAGTGGGTTTTGTCTATGTTGGCCCAGTCGGTGACTACGGCTGGTCTTATGAGCACGACCGTGGTCGTCTCGAAGCGCAAAAACACTTTGGCGATAAAATCGAAACCACCTATGTTGAAAAAGTGCCTGAAGGTGCCGATGCTGAACGCGTGATTCGTCAAATGGCGCAAAGTGGTTCTGATCTAATTTTCACCACCTCATTTGGTTTCATGAACCCAACGTTAAAAGTAGCGAAGCGTTTCCCTAAAGTGGCGTTTGAACATGCCACCGGTTACAAGCGCGCTAAAAACATGTCTACCTATGCACTGCGCACTTATGAAGGCCGTTATGTGTCGGGTATCGCCGCCGGCATGGAAACCAAAACCAATACCATCGGCTACATTGCTTCTTTCCCAATTCCTGAAGTGATCCGAGACATTAACTCAGTGTACATGGCAGCAAAATCGGTTAACCCAGATGTGAAAATCAAAATCATGTGGGTGAGCACCTGGTATGACCCAGTTAAAGAAAGTGAAGCAGCGAACGCTCTGATTGACCAAGGTGCGGATGTGATCATTCAGCACACCGATAGCCCAGCACCGTTGCAAGCGGCTGAAAAACGTGGCGTGAAAGGCATTGGCCAAGCATCTGACATGAGCCAGTTTGCTAAAAACGCACACATGTTCTCTATCCAAGATCAGTGGTCTAGCCACTATATTAAATCCATTCAAGGTGTTTTAGATAAAAGCTGGAAGCCACAAAACTTCTGGGGTGGTTTTTCTGATGACATGCTAGTCGTTGCGTCTATTAACGATAACCTACCAGCTAAAACGAAAGCCGCTGTATTAGCCAAATACGAAGAAATCAAATCGGGTCAATTCCACCCATTTACCGGCCCTATCTATGACAACCAAGGTAAACTTGTGATTGAAGCGGGTCACACCGTAACTGATGAAGAGCTGGATAGCATCAACTGGTATGTAAAAGGCATCGACGCCACCATTCCAAAATAATGTAACGTTATTTAAGACCCTGCGGCTTTCATCCGAAAGCCGCAACCAATCTCTAAAATGCCGAGAACATCATGCAGACAGTCCCATTAATTGATATTTCGCCATTGCGCTCAAATAATGAGCAAGCTTACTTAGCAGTGGCCAACGAAATTGATCATGCCTGCCGAGAAATGGGCTTTTTTTATATTACAGGCCATGGCATCTCTTCTGAGCAAATGAAGAGTATGTTTGATTTAGCCGAGCGTTTTTTTGCTCAGCCTGAATATATTAAAAACAAAATTCTAATTGCCAACAGCTCAAATCACAGAGGCTGGGGCACCACGGGTTCCGAACAACTGGACCCAGAACAACCACAAGACTGGAAAGAAACCTTCGACATGGCTTTGGATATCCATCCTGAGCATCCAATGGCACAGGCCTGCCCACAACTGTATGGCCCAAACCAGTATGGTGAACTTGAAGGCTTTGCCCAGCAAATGAACCAACACTACGGCTTATTAATGGCCGTGGCCAAACGCCTCATGAAGGCCATGGCCATTGCGTTAAAACAGCCTGAAACGTTTTTCACCCAATATTTTGATGATCACATCAGCGTGCTGCGCTTACTGCATTATCCCCCGCGCCCAGCCAACACCCATATAAGTGCAGAAACAAAAGCCGCCGGCGCTCATACCGATTACGGTGTCATCACATTACTCACGCAAGATAATATTGGTGGATTAGAGGTGTGTAACGCACAAGGTGAATGGATTGCCGCCCCACCCATTGAAGACAGCATAGTGGTCAACATTGGTGATCTCATGCAGCGCTGGACCAACGATAAATATCGCTCAACGGCCCATCGCGTAGCCAGCCCACCAAGTGATACCCACCGATATTCCATGCCATTTTTTGTTGAGCCAAGATTCGACACCCAAGTAAGCTGCATCGACAGCTGCCTTAAAGACGGTGAATCGCCGAAATATGAGATGGTCACCAGCGGCGACTGGATCATGTCTCGCTTTGATGCCACCTATGCTTATCGGACTGAAACCTCGTAATCTGCTAATATAGCCCGTCTTGTTACCCTCCATTAGCTGGCACTGCCAGCTAAGTCTATACTGGTTACCATCGACACCTCAGGAGTTCCCATGTCACATTCGCCCAATACAGTGGCAAGTGAAACGTTTTTACGTGCACTGCCCAAAGCTGAATTACACCTGCATATTGAAGGCTCACTAGAGCCAGAATTAATGTTCAAACTGGCTGAGCGCAATAACATTCAATTGCCTTACGCCAATGTTGAAGAGGTGAAAAAAGCCTACGACTTTCATAATCTTCAATCTTTTTTAGATATCTACTACCAGTGCGCGGATGTGTTGCGTACCGAACAAGATTTTTACGATCTTACCTGGGCGTACCTTCTGCATTGCCAAGCCGATGGCGTGGTCCACACCGAACCCTTCTTTGATCCACAAACCCATACCCAACGTGGCATTGAGATGAGCGTTGTGATTAGTGGTATTACCAAAGCATTAAAAGATGGCCATGAAAAATTAGGCATCAGCAGCAAGCTGATTTTGTGCTTCTTACGTCACTTAAGTGAAGACGATGCCATTGAATGCCTAGAGCAAGCCAAACCCTTTTTACAACATATAACCGCCGTCGGCTTGGACTCCTCTGAGTTAGGTCATCCGCCTGAAAAGTTTGAACGTGTTTTTAAAATGGCAAAAGATTTAGGCCTAAAAGCCGTGGCCCATGCTGGTGAAGAAGGGCCACCAGAATACATCTATCAAGCGCTGGATATTATTCACGTGGATCGCATCGACCACGGTGTACGCTGCAGTGAAGATGAAACCCTAATGCAGCGTTTAGCCGCAAGCCAGATGCCGCTGACGGTTTGCCCGTTGTCTAACGTGCGTTTAAAAGTGTACGAGCACATGAGTGAACACAATATTCTGAAGCTTTTAGAATTTGGCTTGAACGTCACCGTGAATTCCGATGATCCATCATTTTTTGGTGGCTACTTGTTAGAAAACTTCACTGCCTTGTCTGAGCACTTAAATATGAGCGAAGCACAAGCGGCACAGCTTGCACGTAACAGCATCAATAGTAGTTTTTTAAGCGACGAAGAAAAGCAAGCACTGCTAGCAAGGGGCTAACCGTTTGATAGGCTGAACCCTGTTCACCAAAAACCAATTTAATCACTCATAGTTTAAAACAACAAAAAGCCCGCTTAGACTTTCATCTAAGCGGGCTTTTTTATTAAGAACGTATTCTTTAAAGCGTCTTCGAATTAACCGTTATTGGTAAATTCTGGGTACGCTTCCATGCCACACTCGGCAAGGTCAGAACCTTCGTACTCTTCTTCTTCGGTTACTCGGATACCCATAACCGCTTTGATGATGCCCCAAACTACGAAGCTTGCTGCAAATACCCAAACAAAGATGGTTACCGCACCCATTAACTGACCACCGATGGTGGTGCCATCGTTAGTGAATGGCACAACTAATAGACCGAATAGACCCACCACACCGTGAACAGAGATCGCGCCCACTGGATCGTCGATTTTCATCTTGTCTAAAGTTAGGATAGAAAGCACTACGATTAGGCCACCGATCGCACCAATTACAGTCGCTTCTAGCGGTGTAGGGGTAGATGGTTCAGCTGTGATCGCAACCAGACCAGCCAATGCACCGTTAAGAGCCATGGTTAGATCCGCTTTCTTGAATAAGATACGCGCTAGGATCAGTGCACCAATCAAACCACCGGCTGCAGCCGCGTTAGTATTGGTGAACACTACCGCTACTGCGTTTGCACTGGCGATGTCGCCAAGCTTAAGAACAGAACCACCGTTGAAACCGAACCAACCCATCCAAAGGATGAATGTACCCAGCGTGGCTAGAGGTAGGTTTGCACCAGGGATCGCGTTGATTTCGCCGTTACGACCGTACTTACCTTTACGTGGACCTAGCAGTAGAACACCAGCAAGGGCAGCAGATGCACCGGCCATGTGAACGATACCAGAACCGGCAAAGTCAGAGAATCCGAAGTCATCGCCAAGAGAGAACATGCCAAATACAGATTGACCGCCCCAAGTCCAAGCGCCTTCCATTGGGTAAATCACACCAGTCATTACTACTGCGAACGCTAGGAAAGACCAAAGCTTCATACGCTCAGCAACCGCACCAGATACGATAGACATAGCCGTTGCTACGAATACCACTTGGAAGAAGAAGTCAGACGCGCCAGAGTAGATAGAGCCGCCTTCAAAGCCGTCTTCACGCGCTGCGTAGTCAGCCAATACCGCTGCAGAGTCCACTTCGGTAATACCAGAAAGGAACATGCCGCCGTCATACATGATGGCGTAACCGCAAACCATGTACATGGTGCAAGAGATCGCGAATAACGCGACGTTCTTAGTTAAAATTTCGGTAGTGTTCTTAGAACGAACAAGACCGGCTTCGAGCATGGCGAAACCAGCCGCCATCCACATTACAAGTGCGCCACATACCAAGAAGTAAAAGGTATCCATGGCGTACTGAAGTTGAAACACATTGTTTTCCATAATGCCCCCGCATTAAGCTTCAATACGTTTTAAAAAAACGCATAAAATAAATTCTGAATGTTTAACTTTCGCAAGAAAGTTTAAACAGCGTCAGCGCCAGTTTCACCGGTACGAATACGTACGATTTGTTCTAGGGCTGTCACGAAAATTTTGCCGTCACCGATTTTGCCAGTGTTGGCTGCTTTAGAAACCGCTTCGATGACTTTGTCAGTAAGAGCGTCGTCGATGGCAATTTCCAGTTTTACTTTAGGTAAAAAGTCCACCACGTATTCTGCACCGCGGTACAATTCAGTGTGACCTTTTTGACGACCGAAGCCTTTCACTTCTGTCACGGTAATGCCTTGAACGCCAATTTCAGAGAGTGCTTCACGCACGTCGTCTAATTTAAATGGCTTGATAATGGCCGTAACCAATTTCATATCAAACTCCTTGAGGGTTAAAAAAGCAATCAGGCAGGCCTGATTGCTTTTTGGGTTAAAGAATTAAAATTCTTTTGAAACGCTTAAGAAAAACAGATTGTCGTCTTCAGCAAAATCATATTCGATGTGAGTGACAGTAAATGCGACATCAACCATTTCTAAACTTTTACTTACAGTTGCAGAAAGGTCGATAACATCATCGCCGAAAACATCGGCACCATCTTCATCTTCGCCGTCTAAAAGATAACCAGCACCTAGGTCTAATGCTAGATCCTGTGGTAATTCCATAGAATAAACTGCGGCTAGATATGTGGTTTCATATGCATCAATATCACGATAGATAGATGCCGTTACTGCACCTTTCGTTACGTTGGCATAGATTTCTGCAGTATCATAACCACCTTCATCATAATTATAAGTAGTGTAACCAAGATCAACTTCTAAACCGTTGGTTTCCATCCAGTAACCGGCATAGATGTCATACTCATAACCTGTTTCTTCACCGTCATCCGTAGTTGACAACCAAGTGCCCACATAAGCACCAGAATCGTGAGAGTAATCGGCACCACCTTGCAAAGCAGGGCCGTTATCTGAAAAAGAAAAACCACGGAATACGTAGTCAGATACTAGGGCTGCATTAAAAGATACTTCTGCATTCGCTACTTGTGCGCCCATTACACCGGCAGAAAGTAGAGATGCCATTGCAACCGCTTTAGATAGAGTTTTCATAAATATTCCTTAAAAGGTTTGTTTTTATTGTGTGCCCAGCGACGTCGCTGTGGCTTAATTTTTGAGCATCACGCTCATAATTAGCGCACAAAATAAAACAGACATTTCATCTATGCACTCTTTTAGCAATCTTGAGACCAACTCTGTAAAACCCTTATAAATAAAGGGCCTCACCGTATATTGGCCAAAAAACCAGCAAAGTTCGTGCTCTATTTTGTTGCGCTAATACAAGGATAGCTCAAAGTTAGTGCAATTTTTTAGCCCGCCAGTATTAACAGGCACCAAATTACACCATGAGAATAACTTATGCTGTGTGACCCCTTCATTTCAAGCAAAACAATCGAATAAATCCTGTTTCCCCGCAAATAGACAAAAATGGCAAATAAGGTCTAACTATTAGTGTATAGGCCTGATAAAACCTAGGGTTGTGGTACACTTAACGACCAAAAGGAGAGCATCATGAAAGCCGAATTATTAGACAAAATCGCGTCACAAATTAGTGCACTGCTGCCGGAACAAGCCAGCCAAGATATGAAGCACAATATTCAGCAGGTACTGGCTCGCCAATTAAACAAGCTAGATGTGGTTAGCCGTGATGAATTTGATGCACAACAGGCGGTTTTATTGCGTACCCGTGAAAAATTAGACGCCCTAGAGAAACAAGTTGCCGCTATGGAAAGCCAGATCCAGTCCTAAGTACGCTGGGATTTCATACTTTGTTCTGATTCTGCATTGCAGTCAGAGCATTACACTAGAGCCTAATTCGTCAATTTACCCTTTCGACCGCAAGGATGCCCATGTCGTTAGCTGTTGTGTTTTCCCGCGCAAAAGTGGGTATTGAAGCACCCTTAGTGCACGTTGAAGCACACCTGTCTAACGGCCTGCCCGCGTTTTCCATAGTGGGCTTGCCAGAGGCCGCCGTAAAAGAAAGCAAAGACCGTGTGCGCAGCGCCATTTTAAACAGCGGCTTTGAGTTTCCTGCCAGTCGTATCACGGTGAATCTTGCCCCTGCGGACTTACCTAAAGAAGGTGGCCGCTTTGACCTCGCCATTGCCCTTGGTATCTTAGCCGCCAGCGAACAAATCCCTAAAGACCGCTTTGACGATTATGAATTCATTGGTGAGCTTGCGCTGACAGGTGCGGTACGAGGCGTGGCCGGCGTCATTCCTGCCGCCTTAAATGCCACCGCAGCAAGACACATTCTTATCTTACCGGCGATTAATACCGAAGAAGCCAGTCTCAGCCGTGGTGAGCATTTCACCTGCGACCACCTTCTCGAAATTTGTGCCCACCTCACTAAACAGCAAAGCCTTAAGGGCTTAAACATCGCACCCATAGTGCGAGAAACCTATTACGGGCCAGACCTTGCCCAAGTTAAGGGCCAGCACCATGCAAAGCGCGCCTTAGAGATCTGCGCAGCAGGGGGCCATAACCTATTAATGAGCGGCCCACCGGGTACCGGTAAAAGTATGCTGGCCCACTGTTTACCTGGGATTCTACCAGCGCTCAATGAACAAGAAGCCTTAGAAGTGGCTTCCCTTTATAGTGTCTCAAACCAGCCTGTGCGCCCCTATTTTACGACCCGGCCTTTTCGTCAGCCCCATCATACGTCGTCCGGTGTGGCTTTAGTGGGCGGCGGTACACACCCCAAACCCGGTGAAATATCTTTGGCCCATCATGGGGTACTGTTTTTAGATGAAATTCCCGAATTTAGCCGTCATGTATTGGATGTGCTGCGTGAACCATTAGAGACTGGCCACATCAGTATTAGCCGGGCGGCCCAACAAGTGGATTATCCTGCGGATTTTCAACTCATCAGTGCCATGAATCCTTGCCCGTGCGGGTATTTAAAGCAGCCTAACAAGCGCTGTGGGGATTGCTCAGAAGCCAAAGCACTGAAATACCAAAGCGCGGTATCGGGCCCATTATTGGATCGTATTGATATTCAAATTGAAGTACCTGCACTGGCAAAAGGTTTGCTCTCAAGTTCAGAGCAAGGGGAAAGCAGTGCTCATGTGAAAGCTCGCGTTGAACAAGCCCGTACAATTCAAATGCAGCGCCAAGGCTGCACCAATGCCCAACTCAACCAACAACAACTCAATGAGATTTGTCCATTACCCCCTGAACTGAGCGGCTTATTAGAAGATGCCCTTGATAAACTTGGGCTCAGTGCGCGGGCTTATCACCGCATTATAAAAGTGGCCCGAACCATTGCCGATTTAAGCGGCGCCTTTGAAATTGAAAAGGCCCACATTTTAGAAGCATTAAGCTACCGGCAAATGGAACGCAGGCTCAGCCCAGCACCGAACACCGCCACGTCAAATTGATCACACAATCTACCAGCAGATATAACCATTCGATGTAATCAAAGGGCTAATCAACCGGCCCGATTTTTGATAACCTTGCGCCCTCAATTGTTAATCAAGAAGTCTTTGTGAATCACTTAAACCCCCGCCAAAAAGAGTCTGTATTACATATCGATGGCCCGCTATTGGTATTGGCTGGGGCGGGCTCAGGTAAAACCAGCGTAATCACCACAAAAATCGCCTATCTCATCGAGCAATGCGGCGTGCCCGCACGCAACATCACCGCACTGACGTTCACCAATAAAGCCGCCAAAGAGATGAAAGAGCGAGTGGCAAAATTGGTACAAGGCAAAGCCGCCAGCGGCTTAACCGTGTCGACTTTCCATAACCTGGGTCTAAACATCATTCGCAAAGAACATAAGCATTTGGGCATTCGCCCCGGCTTTTCAATTTTTGATGATGGCGATACCAAGTCCTTACTCAAGGACATCATGCACCGCGAACACGATGCCGATGGCGACATGGTGGACATGATCAAACAAGCCATCGGTACCTTGAAGAACGACCTGCTCACGCCAGAACAGGCCATTCAAATGGCACAAACCCCACAAGAAATGTTGGTGGCGCAAACCTATGCCAGCTATGACCGCAGCCTTAAAGCCTATAACGCGGTGGACTTCGATGACCTGATTCGCGTGCCCACGTTACTGTTTATGAACAACCAAGCGGTGCGCGAAAAATGGCAAAAAAATACCCGCTATTTGCTGGTAGATGAGTATCAAGATACCAATACCAGCCAGTATGAGCTGGTGAAAATACTGGTGGGCCATCACGGCAAATTCACCGTGGTAGGTGATGACGATCAGTCTATTTACGCTTGGCGCGGGGCCAAACCTGAAAACTTAAGTCTACTAAAAACCGACTTTCCTAATTTAAAAGTGGTCATGCTTGAGCAAAATTATCGCTCTACCGGTTTAATTCTTAATGCGGCGAACCAGGTCATTGAAAATAACCCCCATGAATTTGTGAAGAAACTTTGGTCTGACAAAGGCTATGGCGACCCGATCCGCATTGTGAAATGTAAAAGCGAAGACAACGAAGCCGAGCGCATCGCCACAGAGATCATCGAACATCGCTTGCGCCACCAAAGTAAGTACCGTGATTACGCCGTATTATTCCGTGGTAACCATCAATCGCGTCTGATGGAAATGAAACTGCAGCAATATCAGGTACCGTATAAACTCAGCGGCAGCCAATCGTTTTTCGCAAAGAGCGAAGTCAAAGACATCATGAGTTATTTGAAACTCATCGTGAACCCAACCGACGACGCGGCCTTTTTACGGGTGATTAATATCCCGCGCCGACAAATTGGCCCATCTACGCTTGAAAAGCTCACCGAGTACGCAGGCAAACGCCAGCTGAGTTTAATGAGTGCCTCCACTGAATTAGGCCTAGAGCAAATATTAGCGCCATTAGCGCTGGATAAACTGCAAAGGTTTGGCAACTGGATTCAAAACACCACCAAGCGCTGCTACACCGATGACCCAGTGCAATCCATTAAAGAAATGGTGCATGACCTGGATTACGAGGCATGGTTACACCAAACCAGCAATACACCCAATATGGCAGAAGCGCGTATGAAAAACGTGTGGTTCTTAATTGATAACATTGAACGCATGCTGACAAAAGCCGAAGAAAACGGCGATGAAATGGACATTGAAGACGCCGTGTCTAAATTGATTCTACGTGACATGCTGGAACAACAAGAACAAGAAGACGAACTGGATCAAGTACAATTAATGACGCTGCATGCATCCAAAGGTTTGGAATTCCCATACGTGTGGATCATGGGATTAGAAGAAGAAATTCTGCCGCATCGCAACAGCATCGAAGCGGACACCATAGAAGAAGAGCGCCGCTTAATGTACGTGGGCATTACACGAGCAAAGCAAAACCTCACCCTAACCCTCACCGGTAAACGTAAAAGCTACGGTGAAAGCTTTGAACCCACACCCAGCCGCTTTTTAGAAGAGCTGCCCGCTGATGATATTCAACGGGAAGGGTTCGGTGAAGCCAATCCAGAACAAAAACAAGCGCGTGGTGTATCGGCTTTGGCTGGGCTTAAGAATTTAATGAACAGCTAAGGAGCTTAAACACAGGCTGCTCGTGTTTAGTATCAAAAAAGAGTCAGCCTTAGCTGACTCTTTTTTAATAGCTGACAAAACTCTTAAGGTTTGGCTTTTAAAATATCTGCCACATAGGCTGAGCCGTGAATCGAAAAATCACTCAGCAAGCCACTAATAGTTACTACCAACCGATTAAAGCCCTCGTCACCGGCATGATCTTGTACGGTTTGCTCAAGGCTATCGAGCGCATCTAGATTTGAGTATTCCACTGTCTCATCTTGTACATATTCATAGGGGAAACTGGCGATCAAAATCTCTCCTACATAGTCGGCTTTATCCATAGACGCTTTGGCAAATTTGTCGATGACATCAGACTCAGCATACGGCGCAATCGGCTGATCTACGATTAAGGCGCTGATCATAGGATGTTGCACGTTATGCGCTTCATACGCCTTGGTCATCACAACACTTTGAAAATCTTCTAGTACCGTGTGGCGATTACTGACGAGCTGCACCGCATCTTGTTGCGCTTGCGGGAAACCTAACATGCTCAGCAGACCCACCCAGATGGTGCTTAACGTTGAGTTACCCGGCACAGGAGTCACATGATACGGATTGGAAAAATCACCAATGTAATGCAAACCCCAGCCCATAAAACGATAACCCCAATAGTCATGCCCTTTAGCAAAGGCCAGTTCAGCCAACCGCTTGTATTGGTGGATACGCATCTGTGGATAAGTCTCTTTTAAAAAGCCACCCAACGCGTAAAGAACAGGGGACTCATGATAAAACCCCATATGAAATGGCGCCTGCGAGCCATACTCTAAATTTGGATTACCAAACGGTTGCTCGCCAAAACCATACTCTTGCCCATGGTCCGTGCCGTTATCAGTAAATAAACCAATATCATGGCCATGATCTGGCTCATCGTTAGCACTTACTACCACATCAACGGCTGAAACTAAGTCCCCCGAAGTAAGCGCTTGCAGTGGCAAGTGATTCAGGTGACCGTAATCTTGGAATACACTGATGTCTTTTGGTGCCCTAGGATCCCCATGAAGCTCGCTGCCTGGCATACCCTGTAAATACAAAGCAAACTTGGCATTAGGGTTTACACGAATGGCTCTGACGAAACGGGCTACAATGTCTTGCTGATTGCCCGTTGGGGTAAATGCTAGGTCTGCAGGTCGAGGGCTGTAGTGCCACAAATTCTGCGCCATCCACACCTCATCTTCGGCTAACAAATCGGCCACAGCCGCTTCATTTGCCAATAAAAATTCCGCTAACGACTCCACCTTTACAGGCTTTGCAGATGCCACCTCAGGCATGGATTGAATCAGCTCATGACTCACCAGAGTATGGTTGCTCCAAGCGCACACTTGACCAGAACAAAGTAAGGCTAGAGGCAAGAACAGTTTTGTTATTATTTTCATGTCACACCATATTGGATTCGATGCCGTTACCATACAAACAGGTACAAGTGTCTGACAAGGGCAGAAATGGCAACTTAATGGAGAAATTAAGACACCCAGAAACGAAAAAACCCGCCGAAGCGGGTTTTTTAAAGCAACAATCTGTATTAGTTGCTCATGTACTTAATAGCATTACCGATTTCTTCATCAGAACAATCGCCACAAGTGCCTTTAGGTGGCATTAGGTTAATACCACTGATGGCATTTGCTAGGGTCTTATTAAAGCCTTTAGCTAGACGGTCTTTCCAAGCACCTTTATCACCTGTTTTAGGTGCGCCCATTGCGCCAGTGCCGTGGCAAGCGGTGCAATAAGTATTGTAAACATCCGAGCCAGAACGCGGGCCACTAGACGCCGCAACCGCTTTACCTGCTGCCGCACACTCAGTGCCTTCAACGCACACAGCACCAACAGGGGCAATACGATCTTCAATTGAATCTGTCGCTTTTGCATTTGCTACAGAAACCATAGCACTTAGTGCTAATACCATCATGGAAGTCATCAACTTAGTCACGGTCATCCTCTCTCTGGGCGCCAATTATTAAAATTTGCTGGATTATACTCACAAATGAGGCTGTCTAAAAACCAAAGTGCGTGATTTTGTAAAAAATCAACGACTTGCATAGACTCAGATCATGTGAATTCGTATGATAGCGCCCCTTGTTACCATCTAACTCTAGCCTGAAATGCAATCTTTGCACAAAGATTAGACAATCGGTAACACAGTAAACCGCCCTTAGCTCAGCTGGATAGAGCGGCGCCCTCCGGAGGCGCAGGCCGGAGGTTCGAATCCTCTAGGGCGGGCCATTTCAACGATATTCATTCAAGCCAAAATTGACCTACCAGCCTTAATCCATTTAGAAGCAACGACTTAGCCCTAGGTGTGATGAGGACCTCTTGTTCGACCTGGAATGAGCCTAAGCGATATGTAAAGCAGAGAGAGTCTTTTTGCGACCTAATCCTCTAGGGCGGGTCATTTCAAAGCTCCTATATCGGCAATTACTCTTAAATAATCATCAACCTCTAAAGCGAGTAAGGTACCCTTTCAATCTCTGTTAATTCATATGACGCTGGTTTTTAAATTTAACAGCCCCGTATTTAATTCCCTCATTCCATGGTCTTGTTAACGATCATTCAAAATATATGACAACTGTTGACTGTAATTTAAGAAAATCCGGCTTAAATTTTCCTTCTTGATATATCCAATTAGAATATAAAAACTGATCTATCAAGAGGTCGGAGTACTTGATTTTCAAGGAACCCTAAAGACTTAAGGTCGCTTCCATGATTTAAGACTGCATATTCAGCCAACAACTCAAATCAACAACCGAAGGACTTATTAAAGTTCGTAGGCAGCCCGAAACAAGACATGCCTGTTGGCTTGCCTTTTAAATTATCCGATTATTTGGAGTTAGTAGATTGGGCAGCCACACTGCATTAGGTAAAGCGGCTGAATTACTAGAGCGAAAACGACGACCAAGCTTTCAAAACTGCAAAGCACTGTTTTCTTAGATTAAGAGTTCACACAAGACCATTCAGAAACATTTAAATTTGGTTTTGGTATGTCTGACATTCAGGTGTTCGTCGAATATTTCTTCCAGAAGATCGAATTAAGCGGCACTTGAAACAGCTAACCTTTTAAGAGTACTCGATATAAAAAGCTCTATTTGAAAGACACATGCTGATACATTTTTCTTATCATTAGTCTTTTACTATTAATAACTGAAAGACTCATAGCCACCAGTAGTAAACCAGTAGCTACTATTTCCACCTTTTGCGCTCCAGTATTGCATATTGATTTCGCCTGCGCCTTCACTACTGCCATTAATTGTATAGGTTTTTACAGCCTTGCCTTGATGGTTCCAAATGAGTGGTTTGTCTTTTTCAATTTGTTCTGGGGCCTTGTCCGACGATAGTAAAACCACTTGATCACCAAACACCTTGCCTATGCCTTTTTTATTAATGGCTAAAAAGCTGCCTTCGTTAAGGCCAATAGCGCGTACCATTTGATCAGGATAGTTAACCGCTGTGCGTGCCAGCAAACCAAGCATACGAGAATGTCTAGTTTCCCCTTTAATCTTCCGATTTAGGTGTGTCTCATTAATGGTGTATTGCATAAATGGATGTTGTAAGAGATCCCAATGGAATACATCCTGCGTGTATTCATGGTAAGGGTTATTCAGTATTTGTGAGCCAATGACGGCCTTGGCTTCTGGTGCATAATAGCTACCACCGAGAATGGCCATACCTGCACTACTGCCCGATATCGCTTTGGTCTGCATGTGCTGATTTAAAGCTTTTGCCAGTTTTGTATGTTTCCAATAGTTTTCATACTTATTCTGATCACCCCCAGCGAGCCAGATAATCTCAACACTTTTAATGAGTTTAATAACGGCAGGGTGATTCGCATCTTCAATGGAATCAATGGATATTTCAGATGCGCTGCTGATATCGCCTTCAAAGTTTTGGCAAATCCATTTAGCCTGACCACCTACTCCTCCTGATCTTATGACTAAATAATCCCCAGCATCCGCTTGATTAATTAACCATCGAGTGGCCGCTTTTTCATCTTTACTTTTTGAATCAGCGCCACCACTTAACATAAGTGATTTAGAGACATAGGTTGATTTTTGGTTAATCTCTCCGCAAGCATTTTTAAACTCAAACGCACTTGCTTGAACTGACAAAGCTGCCACTAAAAATAAAACGAGTACGTACATGTGAATCTCTCTTTTTGGTTCAACCAAACTGTCTTTGACTAATAATCTCTTGAATTGGATACCCTGAAAACGTTTTGCTTTGTTTTAAGATGACATGTGTACTGATGTTACTAATCTGTGGACACTCGTGAATTAAAGCGTTTGTAAGCATCATATATCGACTCATTTGTGAACATGCAAACCGTACAATAAAGTCACAGCCACCACTGACAGTGTAAGCTTCTAAGACTTCTGGCATAGACTCAACGCTTTTTTCTAAAGTCCGAAATGCCTCCGGCGCATGATCTTTTAATAAAATGGTAGCAATACATTGAACAGGAGCACAAAGACGCTCCACATCAATCACACCCAAAAAGTTTTTAATCCAGCCGTCATCGATCAAACGTTGTAAACGTTGGTGGCAAGCACTTGTGGATAAATTCACTTTATCTGCCAACTCTTTGTTGGTCATACGGCCATTTTGCTGCAAGGTTTGCAGAATACGTAAATCTAATCGATCTAGCTCTAATCCAACATTCATACAAATTACCTACTGAGTAATGCTAACAGTAACAGGCTCTATATCCATTTGGATGTGCGTTACCGTATATTGATCAAGAGTGCCATTGGCACGCCAATAGCCTTGGCTGTCATCGTTTTGTTTAAAACGATACACAATCCCTTGGCCGTTTTCTAAAAAACTATAGCGACGCAATTCTTGAGTATTTTTGTTGTCCATTAATTCATAACCCAATAATTGAGCTAAGCGCCCATTGGCTAATGCAAAGCCGGCGCCTTGGTTAGCATCCTCTGCGTAGTACTCATTCCCCTTTGTTTTTGCTACATCATTGTTTAACAATTGATTCTTTTTGATATCCCAAATATCGTTATTGGATAACACGGATAATGTGACATTTTTTATATTGAATGGGTCCTGTTTGATGATGGCATTACTTGCGTTTAAAACCGTTACATTACCTTTGCCAACCGCTTGTAATGTGTGCTTAGATAAATCCACTAACATAGCCGTGTCTTCGTCTACAGCGTAACCGTTTTGGATGTCTTTAAGGGCAAGAGCGCGTACTAATCGGCCTAAACGGGCCTTACGATCAAAATGTTGATCCACTAAACCATATGGAAAAAAGCCAATACCCTGGTGTAAATACAGCTGACCTTTTTCTTGAGTCTCCATACCATAATATTTATCAGACTGAGGTTGAGTCAGTGCAGAAAAGCTATCACCCGCTGCAATCATTGGCTCACTCATGATTGCGGCACCAGCACTGGTACCACCAATAATGGCACCTTTTTTTAGCTTTTTATTTAGAATAGTGAGTGCAGGTGTCGGCTTGCTATCTCGGTATAATAGCTCCACGATTCGCATTTGGTCACCGCCTGTAAACCAGAAACCTTCTGCGCTGTTGAGCTGTGCAAGAACGTCTTTGTCTAACGCATTGTCTTTCCAGTTGCGCTCATCAAATTCAGTTGATTTATCGTCGGTAATGGCCAGTGGTATAATGCAAATACGTTTTTCATCTAGACCATAATGAATTAAATCTTCCTTAAATTGATTGGCACTTTTTACTGGGCTACCGGATGCGGCCGGTATGATGCATACCTTTGATGTATCAGATGGCTGATGCTCAATAAACGCCTTGTATAAAGCCTCATTGTCACTGCTTACTGCGCCACCGGCGATCAATAGTTTGCCATCGGCGTGGGAGCAGGCACTCAATAAAAACAACATTGCGATTGATAGATATTTCATGTCGCACTCCTAATGATCAAACGCAGTTTTAGCGCAAACTGAACCGTCTTTTTTCAACCACTTACCACGGCTCATCACACTATCAACCGCTAAGGTATCGGCATTTAATAAATTTAAGTCCGCATCATGGCCCACTTTAATTTCGCCTTTGGTTTTTAAGCCTGTGATTTTCGCTGGATTTTGAGTGATGCAAGCTAAAGCTGTTGAAAAAGACACATTCAACTCTTTGACTGCTCTGACCATTTCGCCATGTAATGACGAAATAGAACCGATATCCAAACCATCTAATCGGCCGTTTTCATCAAAGTGAGGTAATGATCCTTGTGCATCTGAACTAAACGTAATGCGATTAGCAGGGCAGCCATCTTCAAGTAAATATGCCAATGCATCGCTGGCACGAATATCACCCATGGCGATCAAATGATCATTTGTACTGGCGGTTAAATCAATAGTGCCGCCTTGCTTGGCAAACAAACTGCCAGATTCTAATAATGCTTGGGTGCGGTTAACATGAGTTGGATAAAAATGATTAAGACTAATTTCAAATTCTTCATGTACACGATGTAATATATCGAGCTTGTCTTTATTTTCTCCAGTATGGATCATCACCACACCGGACTTGCCACTGAGTAAACCACCCACCCGAGCATCGGCTGCTAAACGAGCTAACTCATGCTCGCTAGGCTGTGAACCACGATGATCACTAATGGCAATTTCACCAACACCAATCACAGGGTTAATATAAATAATGTCATCACGCACACTGCCCGTAATGGTTTTGGCCGGTAGCTCGTAGCTGCCGGTATACATAAAACAATTTAAACCATCTACATTTAGAGCTTGCGTTTTACCGTATAAATCACCCAGTGTACGAGTAGTCGCATCCGTCCCAAGCGCCCCAATTAAACTGGTCACGCCATGATTGATAGCATCTTTAAAATCCAGCTCCGGCGTTCTAGTATTGAAACCACCTTCACCGCCGCCACCCGTAATATGAACCAAGGTATCAACATAACCAGGCACTAGAACGCGACCGTCGGCGTTGACAACATCAATTAACGACCCGGCTGCAATTTCGATATGACTATCAATGTGAGCAATACGCCCATCCGCTATCAAAATATCGCACTTGCCCAAATGACTAGGGGCATATACTTGTGCATTTTTTATTAATGTAATCATACTCATTTAATGAAACCCAATAGCCACAGAAACCACCATGGTTAATAAAGATAATAAAAATAAAACCAACATAGGTTTCGCGACAAATTTAATCCAAACCCCCCAATCGACTTTTGCAGCGCCTAAACACCCCATTAACGCAGCCGATGTAGGTACTAAAATATTGGTAAAACCATCACCTAGTTGAAACGCTAAAACCGCTACCTGACGAGAAACACCTAGCAAGTCAGAAAGTGGCGCCATAATCGGCATGGTTAATGCCGCTTGACCGCTACCTGATGTGACAAAAAAATTAAATACACTTTGAAACAAGAACATACAGCTCGCAGCTACTGTTTGCGGTAAACCCGCCAAGCCTTCTGCTGCTTCATGTAAGATGGTATTGAGTACACTTGCCTGCTCTGGGCCATCACCACCGAGCATCAAAACAATCCCCTTGGCAAACGCTACTACTAATGCCGCCGGTAATAATTGTGTGGCGCCATGACGAAACGCTTCTACTGCGCTATTGGCTGTCATATTGTCTAGTCGAAAAACTAAGCCAATGATGGCTGCCACCAACCCCATGGTAAAAAACTGAGTAGCAATTTCTGGCAAGTAATAACCTTGCGTGGTCACACCCCAAATCATCCAGCCAATTGTGGCAACCAGTGTTAATAAGATTAACCAATCACCTAACCCCAGCTTGATCCCATCAAGGGAGATAACTTCGCCTCGATTTAACTTGTCTTGCTCGTGAGTAAGGGATTTTGCAGGATCTTTTTTCACTTTGAACGCATACATCAGCGTAAAGCCTGCGCCGATTAAGGTGAAAATAAACCATAATGCAATTCTAAATTCTTGACCCGAAAGGATCGGCAAATCTGCAATACCTTGGGCCACGCTCACTGAGAACGGATTCATCCAAGAACATGCAAAGCCAATTTGTGTTGCTACATAAGTGACTAATAAGGCAGTGATACTGTCATAACCCATGGCTAAAAATATGGGGACAATAATCAACACAAATGGAATCACTTCTTCTCCCATGCCAAAAATGGCACCACCAAGAGAAAAAGCTACAAATAGGACCGGTACCGCTAATACTTCTAGGGCTTGGCTTTTGGCAATCAACCGCATCAAACCGCGATTAATGGCACCGGTAGACATAATGATGCCGAAGGCACCACCTGTAATAATGATAAAGGCAAACACACCAATTGATGCGCCCCACTTAGACCCTGAAACCATACCTTCAAAAGGCAGGTTCAGAAAGCCCATTTCACCGCCTGATGCAAACAGAGGTAATCCGGCTTTGGCATCTTCAACTAACTTAAACGAATTAGGATCCAATACTTGGCGTACTTCACCACTGCTTGTGACTTGTTCTATGACTTGAAACGAACCTGGGCTAACAAAATAGGTCAGCGCAAATGCAAATAAAGCCACAAAAAATAAAATCAAATAGGTATCCGGCATTTTTGATGCCGTGACAATTTTATTCTCTTGTGGAGAAGAATCGGTTGGTTGGGACATGTTTGCCTCTTTCTACTAATGATCAGCAGCAACCTTTTGGGTCACTGCCAATCAAAGGACGACTAGAAAACGTGGTTATAACGTAGGGTTACGAAGCGACCCATGATGTTTGTATTGCTGTAATCGACATTTGAGTCTGATGCATATACGAAGTTAGGTTTTTCATCCAAAATGTTTTCTATGTTTAGCTGAACAAAACTATCATTAGGCAAATCATAACTTACACTCATATCAAAAGTAGTCCAGGAAGGAACCGTTCGATTATCATTGTCAGTATCAAAACCTGCATCTGCTGCTGCATCACTACCAACTAGATCATCTTTGTATTCTCCCGTGTAATTTGCACGAAGAGAGGTACTCCATTGGTTGTATCCCCAACGAACTTTTGAGCTGGCTACTAGACGCGGGTAAGTATATTCACCTGCTTTTTCTTCAACACCGAAGCCTTCGACAATTTCTTCATCAAATTTAATTAAATAAGAAGCATCAAAGAACCAAGTAACACTACCGAACAAGCCATCGTAAACGTAATGCGTATAAACAAGGTCTACACCCTCAACAGTTTGCTTACCCGCATTGAATGGCTGAAAGTGAACATCAAGTATTTCAGGACCAAAATCTGATCCGCTAACATTACAGTCATCACCAGTAGCAGCTGTAAAGCCTGATGGATCACAGCCAAGCTGAACCCCAGCAGTCCCTGTTTGTAAGTCATTTGTTGTTACAATACCATCTGTTTGGCCATTTAAAGTTGAAACTACGTAAGCATCTTCTTCACTAACAACTGTATTGTTATATTCAATTCTCCACCAATCGATGTTTAATTCGATATCCATAGTTGGGCGAATCAAAACACCAAAGCCGTAAGTATCTGCTGTTTCAGCTTTTAACTTGCTGTTTCCTACAAGTTCAGTATCGAGGCCACGAGTTTCATCAAATGGATCTGCATAGTCACCATCTACACCACAATAACTACCATCTAGTAATGTTTCAGTGTACGCATCACTGGAGTCACACGCGGCTCGATAGGACGTTAGTTTTGTTGTTAGACCTGATTGCGCTAAAGACGGTGCACGGAAGGATTCGGACCAGTTAGCTCGGAAGGTTAAAGCATCATTAAGCTGATAGCGTAGACCAATTTTACCGTTAAAATCACCGCCAAAATCATCGTACTCATCGTAGCGTCCAGCTACTTGCGCTTCTAGATTTTCCATTAAAGGAATCGACAATTCGCCATACACTGCGTACTGATCACGTTCATACTCAGCACCAGTTGAACTGAAACCTAAAATAGGTTCGTCATTAGAGACTGTTGCTCTTGACTCTTCAGATGGAGTATCCACTACATCTTCACGACGCCACTCAGCACCAAATGCACCGGCAACTGTTCCCGCTGGAAGCGTCAATAGGTCAAGTGTTGAAGCCTTGAAATCCCAGCTGTATAAGTTAGATTCACCTTTACGACTGCCATCCGCTGTTATTAATTCTTCAATACCATCAGGCTGGTTGGTCTTACCATCAAATACGTTATACCAGATTGGTGTCGCACAAGATGCACTAATGGTTCCATCGTCACATAGCTCACCTAGTAAACTTGCTTGAAGTTTTTCTTTATTATATAGACCATCAATGCCCGTTTGTGTTGATTCGCTTTTGCCTACGCTGATTGCAGATTCCCAGTCCCAGCCTTGGAATTCACCCTTTAAACCAGTCACAAATCGCATGCTGTCGCTTTCAATTTCTACAGCTCTTGTACCAGGCATACGACCAAGTACTGCAAAATCAGTATCGCCAGGAGCCGCTGCTTGAAGGTTAGCTAGGATTGCAGCGCTATCTGCATCGCCCCATCCAGGGTGATTCTCACTAATCAATAATCCATCACCGCCGAAAGTAGCACCTGGACGGTTACCCTGAGATTTTGTATTTTGGTACATGAATTCGTTAAACCATGTCATGCCTGCGAAATCTAAATCGAATGTAGCGGTAACACCCATTGATTCAAACTCACCTTGTGCCTGCGTTTCCGAATTTATATTGTATTCGCAAGCTTCACCATACTCGCCATCAGGATTGTAAGTGTAGTTACCTGTTGTATCAGCTTCACAGTCTGCTTGCTCTACCTGATCATCAATGTCAAATCCTTCAGTATTAAATGCTGCATATATACCATCAGCACTAGGATTTTGTGAAATTGCAGTTCTTGAGCGGTCACGCTCATATAAAGGCTTACGCTTGAAATAATCTGCAACAACCATTGTCTGAGTATTTGCAGTTGATTTACCCCAAGCCAAATTAAGGTTTGTTTTTTGGTTGTCACTCGATGCGGTTGAGTTGCCAACAGAACCACTAATCTGTAGACCTTCATAATCTTTTTTCAAAATTATATTTACAACACCAGCTACGGCGTCTGCGCCATAGGTTGCAGATGCACCACTTGGTAATATTTCAACACGTTCAATTGCAGCTAAAGGAATTGAATTTATATCAACAAAAGATTCAGTACCACCTTTTGCAAATGATGCAACTGAAACGCGACGACCATTTACAAGTGTTAATGTTGATGATGTACCTAAACCTCGAAGTGATACAGCCGATGAACCTACAGGGTTTTGTTCAGAACCAGGACCGGCACCCTCAGTAGAGAACGTACCATTACCACCGCCGGTAACACTCAGCCCCTCTAATAGAGCAGAAAGTGAATCGGCACCGGATTCCATGATATCTTTACTATCAAGCTGTACCGCGTTGGTAGCACCTTCTAGGTCAAGACCCTTAATGTGGGAACCTGTCGCCACAACTTCTTCTAATACGACATCGTCTTCAGACTCATTAGCATATGAGGTAAACGGTAAAGATACCGTTGCAATCCCCAATGCGATCTTTATCGCAATACTTAATGGTTTCGTTTTATTCATAGTTCTCTCCTAAAATGTGTTGTGCACACGGGCCTAACTATTTTTATTTTTCGATTTTATAGGCGGCAAAAAATTGCCAGTTTGGGAGCAACTGAAACACGCACACATTTATGACCACGCACGAATTTAAATTCAAGGCACGAAGAAGTGACTAAATTAAATTTTAGTTCAAAAATGTAATACAGGGATGGGGAAATCAGAAAGTGATTACGACCATCAATCCAGTTACAGAAACAGGAATGATGTTTTTATTCGTCGAACCACTCACTCAACAGGTAGTTGGATGAGCTGCTTTGAGGTTGCATATGATGCATGGCAGCGTCTTCTTTTTGAAAGTTAATGTTCTTAACACAGGCCAATCTATTACAGTGAATTTTTATTGTCAAACAAACTGTTTCGGCATTTTTTATTTTTATTACACGATGATTACACAATTATAATACTTAAAAACATCAGGAAATGTTCCGCAAAGCTAGATGATAGCTGGATTTTATCCTGATAATTTCCATTCTTCCTAAACGGCGTCCTGCTACAAATGACCATGGTTAATAGATGAATTTATTCTAAAAACCATGGTGAATTTTCCGAATATTAACTCAATTCTGAATCGATGCAGGCCGCTAAAACACTGACCAAATGGTCAATTTCATCACGGGTAATCACCAATGGAGGCGAAATGGCCAGCGTTCCCACACTTGGCAGCGGACGCACAATCACTCCCATCTTACGCATAGCCGCCGTTACCTTGGCAGGCCATTTTTCGGTGGGATTAGGCAATTCTTTCTTGATTTTATCCTTCACCAATTGAACGCCTGCTAGTAATCCACGACCACGGATCTCACCCACTAACGGATGATCCGCAAACACCTCACGTAAACGTGCATGAAGGTACGCGCCGTTTTCTTTGGCTTGGTTCACTAGACCTTCGTTTTCAATCAAATTGATGTTGGCAAGGGCCACTGCGGCACCCACAGGATGGCCTGAATACGTGTAACCATGACTAAAGGCACCCAGTTTAGCAGAGCCTTCTTTTAGCACTTCCCAGATAGCGTTGCTCATGAACGCGGCCGACATTGGGAAATAGCCACTGGTTAGACCTTTTGCGGTTGCCATCATATCTGGCTCAATGTCCAGTTGCTCAGAACCAAACCATGTACCTAACCGACCATAGCCACACACGACTTCATCGGCTACCAGTAAGATCTCATGCTGTTTTAACAAGGCTTTCAATTTTGGGTAATAACCCACAGGTGGCTCGATAATACCGCCGGCGGCATGAATTGGCTCGGCAAAGAACGCGGCAATGTTGTCCGCCCCTTCTGCTTCGATTAAGTCGGCAACTTCTTGGATCAAACGATCACAAAATTCAACTTCGGTTTCGCCATCTTTACCACGGGTGTAAAAATGCGGACATTCAACACGCAACACAAAGTCCAGCGGCAGAGGGAACTCACGATGAAACCCACCCAAACCGGTCAAGCTTGCAGTAGAAATAGAAGTACCGTGATACGCCTGTTGACGAGCAATCACTTTGGTTTTTGAGGCTTTACCGCGAAGGGTATGGTAGTGCCATGCAATTTTGATCAGAGTGTCATTGGCATCTGAGCCACCAGAACCAAAAAACACCTTGTCTAAGCCAGCTGGGGCTAACTTCACTAGCTTCTCTGCCAGTTCAACCTGCCAAGGGTTAGATGCATTACTAAACGTATGGTAATACGCAAGCTGTTCGGCACTTTCTTTCATTACTTGTGCAAGCTCAGTACGACCGTAACCGGCGTTCACACACCACAGACCGCCTACCGCATCGAGAAGCTCAGTACCGTCGGCTTCGGTAATGGTACTGCCCTTAGCGGATACCACCATTTGCGGGCCATTATCCAAAAGAGCGGTAATGGATGAAGCAGGATGCAAAAGATATTCGGCATCCTTTTGTGCAAGCTTGTTACTAGAATCTGACATGATTTCACCTGACTAACATGATTACTCTTAATGACCATTGTATGAATCGTATGAAAGATTAAATCCTTAAGATGCAAAACCATCAGGAGATTATGCGATAGCGCAATCATGACAGGCCTTATGTCAGGTATATCACTCCATTTCCAAGGCATACGGACTTTATCCTTAGCATCCATCAAATAACAAAACCTAGTTCGGTGGCGACAAAGGCATTATGTGTCAATTACATTCGCCGAGTTTTTTATGCCACACGTACTCACACCCGCACAGCAGGCTCTGCTCGACAGTATTGCCCCTGAACACGACACAATGATTACTACCACCATTGAGATGTGCAATATCAATAGTGGCAGTTTTAATCGCGCGGGGATTGAGCAAGCGCAACAGCAAGTAAAAAATTTGTTTGCGCCTTTAAGTGATGAGTACAGCACCCTCGAGTTAAATGCGGTTACTCAATTAAATGAGTGCGGCGATGCATACGATGTTGAGATCGCACCCATGCAAGTTTTTCGTGCTCGGCCTAGTGCGCCGTTGCAAATTCTGTGTACTGGTCACATTGATACTGTGTTTCCAGCCGAGTGCGAATTCCAAACTTGCTGGACAGAAGGCAACCACCTTCGTGGTCCAGGCACCGCCGATATGAAAGGCGGCCTTGTGGTATTAGCCACCGCCTTGAATGCACTCAACAAAAGTGAATTTAAAGATCAGTTTGGTTTTACCGTGGCAATCAGCCCTGAAGAAGAAATTGGCTCTCCAAGCTCAGGTAATGTGCTTATGGGGCTGGCGAAAGATAAAGATTTTGGGTTGACCTACGAGCCAGCCTTAAGTGATGGCACCTTAGCCGGCGCGCGCAAAGGCAGCGGTAATTTTTCATTAGTCGCAAAAGGCTTTAGCACGCACGCGGGCCGTGATTTTTTCCAAGGCAAAAATGCAGTGCTGGCCATTGCACAAGCGGCCAGCCAATTAGCAGCGCTAAGCGATAAAGAAAGCGGCGTCACTGTGAATATAGGCAAAATTGATGGCGGCGGTGCCGTTAATGTAGTGCCCGATTTATGCCAGTGCCATTTCAACATTCGTATGCACGAACAACAGCATCAAGAACAAGTTGAAAAAAATATGCAGCGCATCATTGCCGATGTGCAAGCAAATACGGGCTGTGAACTGACCTTACACGGTAAGTTTAATCGTCCACCTAAACCTATGACCGATGAGCAATTGGCCATGTTTGAATTATTAAAAACATGTGGCGCAAAAATAGGTTTGGACATTCGCTGGAAAGCAACAGGTGGTTGCTGTGAAGGCAATAATCTGGCCGCTGCCGGTTTGATTAATATCGATACTCTAGGTGTACGTGGTGCCAATATCCACAGTGATGCGGAATACGCATGTATCGATAGTTTTGTTGAAAGGGCTCAGCTGTCTGCCTTGTTAATAACCCACTTGATTGACTTTAAGTCTCAATTTAAAGCTTAGGACGTGACGATGTTATATATACGCCCGGTGGCCATGAATGATCTTAACGATTTATTAGAGCTGTCCATAAAAGCCGGTAAAGGCATGACGTCTTTACCTAATGACCCAGAAGCCTTGGGTCATAAAATTCAGTCTTCCATTGATAGCTTCGCATCAAGCCAACCATCTGATGAAGATTATTTTTTATTAGTAATGGAAGACACAAACAAACAGAAAGTTGTGGGCACCGCAGGTGTGTATGCCCGCACCGGTGCGCGCCAAGCTTTTTATGCTTACCGTGTCATCAGTATGAACCACCATAGTCATAATCTTGATAAGCAAGTGCACAACGACCTGTTGCATCTTACCAATGACTACACAGGTTGTTCTGAAGTGGGCACTCTATTTTTAGATCCGGATTACCGTGGCAACGGCCATTGGTTAGCGAAGTCGCGTTATCTATTAATGGCTCAATTTCCAGAGCGTTTCGCTGAACACGTCATTGCAGAGTTGCGCGGTTATGTGAACGAAGCCGGCAAGAGCCCGTTTTGGGATGCCATCGGTCAGCACTTTTTTGAAATGGATTTTGATGAAGCTGACAATCTATGTGGTGTGGGTTCGAACCAATTCATTACTGAACTTATGCCTAAACATCCTATTTATACCAAGCTATTACCTCAAGAAGCTCAAGATGTGATTGGCCGCCCTAATATTGCCGGCCGTCGTGCAATGGAGTTACTTGAAGAAGAAGGTTTTGAGTTTGATAACGTGGTGGATATTTTTGATGCCGGCCCAATTATGCGTGGCCGCATTAACCAATTACGTTCTATTCGAAAAATGGATCAGGGCCTTGCTGCGGTTTCTGACGAGCGCATGCTCAGCAGCAAAACCATGATCGCCAACAGCTCTCTTGAAAACTTTCGAGTTGTTTATGCGCAAATGATTCGTACAGGCTCTGGCTTAGTCAAACTGTCCGAAGAAAGTCTAAACGTACTGAATGTTAACCCAGGCACCTTACTGCGTTATTTACCAAGGGTTTAGGAGATTGTATGAAAAGTATATTTATTAATGGTGAATGGCTCACAGGCGAAGGAATTGAATTTGAGTCCATCAATCCAAGCAACCAAGAAACCGTTTGGAAAAAAAATGGCGCCAGCACTGCGCAAGTGGCAAAGGCCATTGAAGCTGCTCATCAAGCACAAACTCAGTGGGCCATGACGCCCATTAGCGATCGCATTGCTGTGCTAGAAAACTTTGCCAACTTATTGCGTGAGAATACGGCTGAACTGGCAAACATTATTAGCCTAGAAACAGGCAAGCCCGATTGGGAAGCGCAAACCGAAGTGACGGCCATGGCGAATAAAGTGGCCATCAGTATTTCTGCACAGCAAGCCCGTGCCAGCACCGGCAATGCTTATAAAGGTTCAGCGACAAATTTAAGCCTGACCCATCGCCCGCATGGTGTAATGGCTGTATACGGGCCATACAATTTCCCAGGTCACTTGCCTAATGGTCACATTGTTCCTGCGCTACTAGCAGGTAACACCATTGTATTTAAGCCAAGTGAAGAGACGCCGTTTACCGCTGAGAAAACCGTCGAGTTTTGGGAGAAAGCAGGCTTGCCAAAAGGGGTGATTAACCTTGTGCAAGGCGCAAAAGAAGTAGGCGTTGCATTAGCTAATCAAGACATCGATGGTCTGTTATTTACTGGCTCATCCAACACTGGCCGTATTTTGCATCGCCAGTTTTCAGGTAAACCTGAAGTACTATTGGCACTTGAGATGGGCGGCAACAACCCATTAATCGTTGATAAAAACGTGAATACCGATGCCGCCATTAATCTCGTTCTACAAAGCGCATTTTTAAGTGCCGGTCAGCGCTGTACCTGTGCACGCCGCTTAATTGTGGTTAAGAGTGATCAAAGCGATGCGTTAATTAAACAGCTAAGTGAAAAAGTAAATCGCTTAATTGCCGGTCGCCCAAGCGATCAGCCTGAGCCATTTATGGGCCCAGTGATTAATAAAGCCACGGCTCAAGCGTTACTTAAAGCTCAGCAAGACTTAATCGAGCTAGGTGGCAAACCACTTAACACCATGAGTTTAATCGATGACAGCAGCAACCTGTTAAATCCAGGTTTTATTGATATGACTGACGCACAACCTGCGCCTGATGAAGAATGGTTTGGCCCATTACTGCAGTTATTTGTGGTGGATTCTTTTGAAGAGGCCGTTCGCAAAGCCAACGATACCCAATATGGCTTAGCTGCTGGTCTTGTGAGCGATGACGCGACGAATCAGCAGTTGTTTAGCAACACCATCAAAGCCGGTGTCATCAGTATTAATCAACCCACTGCCGGGGCCAGTAGCGAATTGCCGTTTGGCGGTGTAGGCGCCAGTGGCAATCATCGTCCAAGTGCCTCTTATGCTGCAGATTACTGCGCATGGCCGCAAGCCCTTGCTCAAGGCAAGGCCACCAATGAACAAACAAATGAATTAGCACGAGGCGTTAAATAATGAGCGCATTAGAAATGAATTTCGATGGGTTAATTGGCCCAAACCATAACTACAGCGGTTTAGCCTTTGGTAACCTTGCATCTTCTCGCAATGCGAAAAACACCTCTAGCCCAAAACAAGCCGCGCTTCAGGGCTTAGAAAAAATGCGTACCCTAATTAAGTTAGGGTACACCCAAGGATTCATGCTGCCTCAGCAACGTCCGGATGTTAACGCACTGCGTGCACTGGGCTTTACTGGTAACGACCAAGACGTTATTGCTAAAGCGGCCGAATCAAATCCTGAGCTGATTAGCATGGTTTACAGTGCCTCCAGCATGTGGGCTGCCAATGCCGCCACGGTTACGCCAAGCAATGACAGCACAGACGGCAAGGTACATTTCACACCGGCTAATTTGGTGACCACTAGTCACCGCGCTATTGAGCACACGCAAACTCAAAAATTATTAAGCACGATCTTTAATAATGAAGAGTACTTTTCGGTGCACCCAGCGTTACCCTCAATGAATCGTTTTGCAGATGAAGGAGCAGCCAACCACACTCGCCTTTGTAAAAACTATGATGAGTCAGGTTTGGGTCTGTTTGTTTATGGCCGTGATTCTGATACCACAAGTAATGAATTGCTTTTCCCTGCTCGCCAAACATTAGAAGCCAGCCAAGCCATTGCTCGTCAACACACCCTAGCACCAAGCAAAGCGATTTACTTGCAACAAAGTGCCCGTGCGATCAACGCCGGTGCGTTTCACAATGATGTGGTTGCGGTGGGTAATGGTCCTGTACTGTTTTATCACCAAGATGCATACGATGCCCAATCTCAACAAGCGGCTTTCTCTTTACTGTCTGAAAAAATGGACTTTAAAGCCATTGAAGTACCGGCTGAAAAAGTCAGCCTAAACGATGCCATCACCAGTTATTTATTCAATAGCCAGTTACTTGCCAGCCCAACGGGCGATATGAATGAAATGCGCCTGATCGCACCAACTGAATGTTATGACAACGAAAATGTTCGTCGTTACTTAGCAGAATTGGTTGAAGATCAAAGACAACCGATTCGTCATGTGGAGTACGTGGATGTGCGTCAAAGCATGAGCAATGGCGGCGGTCCTGCATGTTTACGCTTACGTGTCGCCCTAACTGAAGAAGAGTTAGCCGCCGTGAACCCAGCTTTCTTATTGGATGATGCGAAAATTGATGCATTAAAAGCCTGCATTGAAAAACACTACCGTGAAGAGCTGAACCCAGAAGATTTATTAGATCCAGCCTTTTTAGTTGAATGCCAAACCGCATTGGATGCTTTAACTAAAGTGATTGGGATTAACGACTTTTACGATTTTCAAATTCAAAAATAACAAAAAACGGTCGCAGTAAGTTGCTGCGACCTCGCCCCGAGGAAATTGAAAGTGACCATACGCATAGAATCAGATTCGCTAGGTAGCAAAGAAATACCTAGTCAACACTACTTTGGGATTCAGACTCAAAGAGCGGTTGAGAATTTCTCCATAACCGATATTCCCTTGAGTATCGACCCGGAAATGATCATCGCACTTGCCATGGTGAAAAAGGCATGTGCGCTGACGAATCGTGATTTAAATGTGTTATCACAAGAAAAAACCGATGCCATCGTTGCAGCCTGTGATGACATTATTAGCGGCAATCTTCACTCAGAATTTGTAGTAGATGTCATTCAAGGTGGGGCAGGCACCTCGGCTAACATGAATGCCAATGAAGTGATCGCCAATCGCGCACTTGAAATCATGGGCCGTGAAAAAGGCGAGTATCAGTTATTACACCCGAATAATGATGTGAACTGCTCGCAATCAACAAACGATGTTTACCCATCCGCATTACGCCTTGCGTTATACAATAAAAGCCAAGTTTTGTTAGAAACGATGGAAGGTTTACGTTCAGCGTTTCAAGAAAAAGCAGAAGAGTTTAAAGACGTTTACAAAATTGGCCGGACTCAAATGCAAGATGCCGTGCCTATGACTCTCGGTCTTGAATTTGGTGCTTTTGCTACCGCAATTAAAGAAGACATTCATCAACTTAGCCTAACCGCTCAACTACTTTTAGATAACAACCTAGGTGCCACTGCAATTGGTACGGGTATCAACACCCCTAAAGGTTATAGCCAAAAAGTAAATGAGTACTTACGTGAAGTGAGCGGTGTGGAAGTGCGCAGCGCCGAAAACCTAGTCGAAGCCACTTGGGATACCGGTGATTTTGTTCAGTTATCCGGTACGTTGAAACGGTTTGCAACCAAGATCAGCAAAATCTGTAATGACTTACGCTTATTAAGCTCTGGCCCTCTGTGCGGTTTCGGTGAAATTAACTTACCAAAAATGCAGCCGGGCTCTTCTATCATGCCTGGTAAAGTGAATCCGGTTATTCCTGAAGTGATGAATCAGATTGCGTATGACGTTATTGGTAAAGACGTAACCGTGTCTATTGCATCGGAAAGTGGTCAGCTACAGTTGAACGCATTTGAACCGGTCATTGCCAACTGCCTATTCTTGTCTTTAGGTATGTTAACTCGTGGCTCTCGTGTGCTACGTGAAAAATGCATATTGGGCATCACGGCTAACCGTGATCGCTGTAATGATTACCTAGATAAGTCCGTAGGTATTGTAACCGCACTTAATCCAGTGCTGGGTTACGAAGTTACCTCCGCTTTAGCTCAAGAGGCTGTAGCACAGGGGAAGTCTATTAAATCTCTCGTTATAGAGAAGGGACTTTTGCCAGCAGAGGATGTGGATTCTTTGCTGCAAAGCGCAATGGGGTTGTAGGGCCTGTCTCAGCCCCATTGTATGCAAGTCATGCATCTAAAGTGGTAGATCATGATTTGTCTTTGCCTATGGTTTGAATATTAGTGGAGTATTCTTCTTCTCTTTAGTCAAAAGCCGAATAGAGAAGACCATAGGCGTTTTTCGATTCCAGTGTTACCCAACACTCCTTTGCCTCGCTTGTCGGGGCCTTTTTTTGTCTGAAGTTTTCGTCTGGTTTTCTCAGAGTGAACAGCAATTGTTTGCGTCGAGCAATGTTCGACCTGCGCGACTATTTAGCGAAGGACACAAAGTGACTTGTACTTAAATAGAATATCTACAGGATGAATCCCTGTCCATACTTTGATACTGGTTCTTTCTGGTACAAGTTGAAAATGTGTGTTCAAGATTTACCTTCTGCCAGCTTAAACTGCAGGCAAAAAAAAGCCGCTCGAGAGCGGCCAAAGATAAAACAACAACGAATTTTACTGCGCCATGTACTCACGGCGTTTTTGCTCACCATCAATGTACGATAACCACTGTTGAGCCGTACGATCTTCTGGATCGGCTTTACTGATTGCCACAAAGACAGCTTTGGCATCATCAAGCTGATCTAGATTAAACAAGATCAAACCTTTAAGAACCTTAGCATCGGCTAGGTACTTAAACTGGTTATTCTTTAGCGATTTGTTAACGTTAGTAAGAGCATCTTTCCATTCTTGGCGATTACTGTGAATCTGTGCCAGTTTATAAAAATCCGCACTTGCATTGGTTTTGCTCGCTGCTTGTGTCATGACCTTGATGGCTTGATCGTATTCTTTCGCCATCATCAGTGCATCACCCAGTAATGATAAATTCTTACCAGACTCTTCAACCTTGCCCGATTTAATGCCTTTTAAGATAACCTTTGCCGCTTTATACGGTGTTTCTTCAGCAAGCATGTATTGCGCAAGTGACATGATTTGGTTTTCTTTCACCAAAAGGTCTTGCTCATAGGCCGTTTCTAAAGCCACTAAGCTTTTATTTTGCTTACCCAGTTCAGCGTAAACATAGGAAAGCTGCGTCCAGTATTGTTGCTTAGGATAAAGGCTGATTAAGTCTTTTAAACAACGCTCCAGAGATTTAAAGTCGCCATTCTGGAAGTACACAGCGCGCTCAACCAACAACCAATTCTCTTTTGGTGTTTTGTTTTCTTTTTGCGCCATGGCAATGGCTTTCTTAACATCAGGCAAAGCACCTTTATAGTCCTTTAACTGAAACTTAATTTGCGCACGTAGTACATAAGGGTCTGGACTGATGTCGTCAGCCATATCAAACCACTTATTTAAAGCGCCTAAGGCTTGCTTATATTTTTCTTCAATCATATACGCTTTGGCTAGGCTAAGTTGTGCGGTTTGCAATAAACCGTCTGGTACTTTCTCTAGCTTCACCACTTCTGAATACGCCTGCTGTGCTTTCGCAAACTCTTCTGTGGCAAAATACATATACGCTTTCATATTATAAGCGAGCGCTTTTTCGTAATCGCTCAAACGCATCTCTAGCGTATCGTCCAATTCCTCAATGGCATCTTGATAGCGTTTTTCATCCGCCATCTTTTGCACACTTTCAAGAATCTTAGATACTTTTTGGCTGATGATCAGCGCACGTTTCGTCAGACGCTTTTTTTGTTTTTGCTCTGGCTGTTCGTCAGCGGCGTAAGCGTTTGAGGCCGAGATAGGATTCACGACGCCAACCGTTACTAACGCAACAAACAAAGTACTTAAAATTATTTTATTCGCCATCGTCTTTACCTTTATTATTCCGCTGCCATTTCAAATGTCACACGGATTTGCACACCAGGTACATCAATGGGTTTGCCATCTTCTACTTTGGGTTTATATTTATACTTTAATACAGATGCGATGGCCGCACGGTCAAAGATATTGGCAGGCTCTGCATTGATCACCACCACATCTTTTGTTGTGCCCAACTTCGTCACAGTGAATTCTAGGTCTACAAACCCTTCAATGCCTTTTTGCGCAGCACGGCGCGGGTACTGAGGTGCGATACGCACGATAGGCAAGTATTCACCATCGCCACGGGCACCGGATAAGCCGCTGTCAACGGTTAAGCTGTCTGACATATCCATATTACCCATGTCCACTGCATTGGCGGTCATGTCGATGTCTGGCTTCGCCATCTCAGGCTTAGGCGGTTCTTTCGGTGGCGTTGGCGGCTTCTTCACTTGGCGTGATTTCGTTTGCAGTTCGTCATCTTGATCAACATGAACAAACTCAACCAGTTTACCGAAGTCTTTTTCTTCAATAACGGAGCCGCCAGTGCTGATCAATCCCTGCATCATCAAAGCCACTAGAAAAGTCACCACTCCTGCAGCCCCTAGGGCTAGCGTAAATCTTGGTGCTGCGGATACCATATTAAGGCTCCTCAGTGGCCAAGGACACGTCATATACACCGGCTTGTCTTGCGGCATCCATCACCGCTACCAGGGTTTTGGTTTTCGCTTCTTCATCCGCTTGAACCACAACCGTACCTTGTGGGTTTTCAGCATGAAGGCGTTCAATGTTCGCTCGTACTTGGCTTTCTTCTACTTTACGTTTATTGATCCAGATTTCACCCTGTCCACTAATCGCAATCAGAATATTGGCGCGCGGTTTTGCCGCGGATGTGCTCGCATCTGGGCGATTCACTTCAATGCCGGATTCTTTTACAAACGATGCCGTTACAATGAAGAAAATCAGCATGATAAACACGACGTCGAGCATTGGGGTGATATCGATTTCACCTTCTTCTGCTTCGGCATTTAAATTTGAAAATCCACGTCTCATGATTGTTGCCTCTTGTTAACCATTTATATTTTTTTAGTTCTACTAATGGTCAAACGTTAATTTGTCTTCTAGGTGAATTTTTTCACGTTGGATATTACGCTGAATAAAACTCTGTGCAAATACACCCGTTAATGCGCCGACCATGCCAGCCATGGTTGGAATGGTCGCTTTGGATATACCAGAGGCCATTGCCCTTGGGCTGCCATTTCCTAAAAAAGCCATTACATCAAATACTTCGATCATGCCGGTAACTGTGCCAAGCAATCCAAATAGGGGGCACAAACCCACCAGCATTTTTATGAAGCGCATGTTGCTGTTTAGACTCATTGACACATTGGCCACTAAGTCTGCGCGTATTTGGTGAGCGTGCCAGCTGGTACGCTCCACTCTTTGTTCCCACTCATCGACGGCTTTTTGTAAAACCGCCTTATGAGAAAGTTTGAAATACGCAATGCGCTCTAAAATAAATAACCAAAGTAAAAAGATGATGCCTAGAATTGCCAGTACTACATCACCACCGCGTTCGGTGAATAAGTAGACCTGTTCATACGCTTGCATCAACATGATTAGGCTGCCTTTAATTTAAGTTGTTGCTCTGCTTTGCGCGCCAAGATGCCTGTGGCGCGCTCTTCCAGAATTTGAATCAAGTTACGGCTGCGGTTGTTGGTCATGGTGTGTAAGAACACACACGGGATCGCAGCAACCAGACCCAGTACCGTCGTGATCAAGGCCTGAGAGATACCACCGGCCATGAGTTTAGGGTCACCCGTACCGAACAAAGACATGGTTTCGAATACATCGATCATACCGGTTACCGTACCTAGTAGGCCCAATAATGGCGCCACAACGGAGATGATTTTGATCCAACCGATACCAGCAGTTAACTTAGGCACTTCTGAAATAATCGCTTCACCTAGGTGCAGCTCTAATGTTTCAGTGTCGGTATTTTTGTTTTTCTCATATACCGCCATTACACGGCCAAGGGCGTTTTTGTCTGAAGGCACATCGGTTTGCATTTGTTTTTTGATGCGACCAGATTCTGCATTAAGAACCAACATGCGCCACAGTGCCAATAAGATACCCACAATCGCTAGCGCTAGAATGATGTAACCAACCACACCACCTTGTTGAACGCGCTCGCTTAAACCTGCCGTTTGACCCATGATTTTCAATAATTGGCCCCGGCTTGGGTCAATCCAGAATGGGTTAACATCAGAGCCCGACGCATTTTGTAGGTCAGCGGCTGGGCCGTTGTAACGAGAACCAGGCTGTTGATCCAGTTGTACTAATTTCTTACTTTCTAGATCCCAAACTAGGTAATTACCATCGGCGACAACATTAAAGCCACCCACACGAATCACTTCTTGGGTGCTGGTGTCACCGTTAGGCAAAATAACATCAGATGAGTATTTAGCCACTTGACCTGAAAGCGTCATCTCACGCTGCATTTCAAACCAAAGTTGCTCTAGATTTTCAATCGAAGGCAGGGTTGAGCTTGAGCCGGCCAGTTTGATTAGGTCCGTAAGGAACACATCACGACCAGGCACCTGAGAGCTCACAACAGAGCCTTCAAATACACCTTTGGTGTCGCCCGCCACTTGCTGTAGCACACCGAACATTTCTTTTAATGAACCTAGGCGCTCAGTTAGACGCTCTTGCGCTAACGAAATGCTTTCTTCGTTTTGCGCAAATTGTTTTTCTTTACGAGCACTTTCTTGCTCTAAGCGCGTGCGTTGATCTTTTGCTTCTACTAGTAGTTGTGCTTGCTGCGTTTTTTGTGCATTAAAACGCTTAAGACGCTGATTAAATTCTTGGTTATCACGGGCTTGACCCTGTTTTACCAGATTCAATAACTCATCAATGTTTAAGCTTTCAGCCTGTACACTTAGGCTTAGGGCCGCCGCTAATGTGACAGATAAAAATTTGGTTAATAAAGACATTATTTAACCTCCATAGCAGCGGTAATTGGCATTTGAATTAAGCTAGGAGCAGCTTGTTCACGGGCGATACGAATGGCTTGAAGCACTTTACTCTTGTATGCGCTATCCAGTTGTTTCCAGGTTCCGTTCGCTTGATCCCAAACACCGACACTTTGGCCATCTAGCGTTTGGAAGACCCAAGCCACACGTCCAGTGCGCAAGAAATCCACTTCACGGTTCGCACCGGAGATTTCAAGCTCGCCTCGATAGGCTTCGATCGTGCGGCCATAATCCATTTCGGTTTGATACGCGCCCATCACCTTGCGGTATTTTTCGGCAACGGTCACATCAGAGCGACCCATCATGTCTTTTAGGTTGTTCACTCGATTAATGCGCTCTTCGTATAAAAAAGGCACATCCGCTTTTACAAATAATTCAAGGGCTTCAATCATACGCAGCATTAATGGGCTCACCTGACGCTCAATTAACACCACCTGACGGATACTGGCTTCGATGTCAGTTAATTCTTTCTCTTGCGAGGCAAGCTGCTTGTTCAATTGTTGGATATAGACCGATAAACCTTCTACTTCTTTAAGGACACCACGGTACTCACGCTCATCATCACGGATGCTGGCATCAATGTTATCAATTCGCTTTTGGAAGGCTTGTGCTTGATCGACGCGCTTCTCACCCTTGCTTAGGGCGGCATCTAGATCTGCTGCCATAGCAGCACCACTTAAGGTGGTTGATAAGATCACACCGCTAAGGATCAGCCGTGCTTGAGAGAATGTGGACATAGTATGTACCCTGATTATTGATTTTTATATCGGGCTCATAGAGCGCAGAAAAATTTAGAGAATCAAGATACTGCTGTTTTTTTGGCAAGTCATCCGATGACAAAGTGATTACAAATATTGCCAATTTAATTCGCCAAAGGGCATCCTCTCAGGATTTAATCCACAGCAAAGGTGGCACAGTAGATAATATTCGGCAGCCATTTTTGGTCATTTCGTCAGCTTAATCGTTGTAGGTGCTAGGCAACTAAAAATGTCGCTTTAAAGCCTTAATTATTAGGTACTCAAGGGGGTTTTATATTCCAAATAACTATATAAAACAGACCTTTAAATTGTACTTTTGTTGGCTGTGGTTTTATGGAAATTTAAAATTCGCTGTCTATGTCAAGTTTTCTAAGGAATGAACGAATTAAATACGTGACCGCATACCCTGATCACCCAACCAGTTTTTTATTGAGTAAAGACAACATCAAGCGCCCTATCATTCGCCCTTGTATGATGGACGCCCTATCTTTACAATGCGCGCCATCTGCAGGAGAGAGGTCAGTATTGGCCCGCCGAAGGCGCAAACTCCCATAAACGCTCAGGCACCCGGACTGCAGAATCTGAAATCGCTAACTGGAGAGCGATTACTCAAGCCTTTCGGTTTAAGTAATCCACCGACGGAGCAAATCATCACTCAGGTGTGATGGCTAAACTCTCAGGTAACCGGACAGGGGGAGGGCATTGCAGACACGAGTATTCTGTATGCTGACCCTTGCTTATCTTATTGCTATTACCGCTGAAGCCATGACCGGCGCACTGGCCGCTGGCCGTAGAAATATGGATTTATTTGGGGTTTCCTTGATTGCCTTTCTCACCGCTTTAGGTGGCGGCACCGTGCGCGATATTTTATTGGGTAACTTCCCCGTAAATTGGACTCAGCACCCTCAATACATTTATCTCACCATTGGTGCAGGCTTATTCACGATCGTCATTGCTAAGTTTGTGCATAAGCTTCAACAGCTCTTTTTAGTGCTCGATGCCATCGGTTTAGTGGCCTTCACCTTGATCGGATGTAATGTTGCGCAAAGCCTAGGTTATGAGTCGCCAATTGTGATTATGGCCGGCATCATTACTGGAATATTTGGCGGCATCCTGCGAGATGTATTGTGCAATCGTCCCCCTGAGGTTTTACACAGGGAGTTATATGCCAGCGTTGCTTTGATCGTCGCTTTAATCTATTTGCAGCTGCAAACTCTTGATATCAGCGAAGACATTACCCTGCTAGCCGCCTTCAGTGTTGGCTTATTGCTGCGCATGTGTGCGTTACGTTGGCACTGGCAATTACCCACGTTTAGTTATTCCCCTGAACGCTGGAAGAATGACAAACATGTTTAACATTTAATGAAACATGTCGCACACAGCTATTGATTTAAATAATCACCCTTGTATGTGCGGCTAATCACCTGGTCAATGAAGACCTCATCTCTAATTTTTAAAGGTACTATATGAATGCTGTTTTAGTCGCCGTTATCTTAATGCTGGCGTTAAGCCTGGCGCGATTACATGTCATGCTGTCGATGATTATCGCGGCATTTGTCGGTGGCTGGATCGCCGGTATGGATGTGGACGCAACCCTTAAAGCATTTAACACTGGCATTGGCGGTGGTGCCGGCATCGCGTTAAGTTATGCGTTATTAGGCGGCTTTGCCGTGGCCATTTCATTGTCTGGCTTGCCGCATATATTAGCAAAAAAGGTATTGTCACTGATTGATAAAAAACAAAATGTTTCTGAGCACAATACATTCTGGCTAAGAAATATATTACTGATCGGCTTAATGTTAATCGCTGTTAGCTCTCAGAATATCGTACCCATTCATATCGCATTTATTCCAATTCTTGTTCCGCCGCTATTATTAGTCATGACACGTTTAAACCTCGATCGCCGCTTGGTGGCTTGTGTTTTAACGTTTGGTTTGGTGACGCCTTATATGTTTTTACCCATAGGTTTTGGCAACATTTATTTGAACGATATTTTATTAGCCAAAGTCAGCAGTGCAGGGCTAGATACCCAAGGGGTATCCGTTGTCCGTGCGATGATGATTCCGGCTCTCGGTATGTTGGTGGGATTATTGATTGCCGCTTTATTTAGTTATCGCAAACCTCGTCACTATCAAGCCAATCAAACACACACCGCCGACCCAGCTCATGAAACGTTTAACTCTAGGTCCTTATGGGTTGCAGGCGCCGCTATTGTGCTGGCATTTGTTGTTCAGCTATCGGTTGGCTCAATGGTGTTGGGCGCCATGGCAGGGTTTTTGTTGTTCTCAGCAACGGGGGTGATTCACTGGCGCGAATCCGATGGTGTTTTAGTGGATGGTATGAAGATGATGGCGTCCATTGGTTTTATTATGATTGCTGCATCGGGATTTTCAGAAGTGATAAAAGCCACAGGTCACATCGATAGCTTGGTAAATGGTACGGCTGACTGGCTGGGCAATAACAAAGCATTAGCTGCACTTTTATTACTGGTTGTAGGCCTGGTGCTCACCATGGGTATTGGCTCGTCGTTCTCGACCATTCCTATCATCGCTGCCATTTATGTGCCCCTGTGTATTGAGCTGGGCTTTAGTCCATTGGCCATTGTGGCATTAGTGGGTACCGCTGGCGCCCTTGGGGATGCAGGTTCACCCGCTTCCGATTCAACCCTAGGCCCAACCGCGGGTTTAAACGCCGATGGCCAGCACAACCACATTAGCGATACAGTAATACCCACGTTTATTCATTTTAATTTGCCATTATTAGCGGCCGGATGGGTAGCGGCTATGGTTTTATAGGCAAATAAACAAAAACGGCTTTAGCAACATTTGCTAAAGCCGTTTTGTATATAAACTAACTAACGTTTAAATATTAAAACTGATACTTAATACCAAGGTGGGCTGATCTTGGCTTACCTGGGCGATAGCCCATAGGTTGTGCAGCAACTACATACTCTTTATCAAGCACATTATCGATGGTGGTATAAAGCGTCAGCTCTGGGCGTACTTTATAATTAGCGGCTAAATCAAATACGGTGTAAGCCTCAATTTTATCTTCAGCTGAAATGCTGCCTTGGCCTGCGTTTGCACGCATGTCACCTTGGTATAAAGCCGAAAACAATAACTGCCAATTTTCAGCTTCGATGCCGGTTTTAATGTTTAAACGATGGGTAGGCACATAGGCTAGTTCGTCACCTTTCTCTACAAATGAATTTTTTTGTTTAAACACACCTGACTTATCTTGAAAACTGTTTTCAAACTCTGTTTTCGTAAACGTGTAAGTCACCGTCAATGGCGTACGCATGGCTTCGCTGACTTGAAATGTCGTTTTCCAGTGGCTTTCAACCCCGTATACAAAGACTTCACCGCCGTTAAATTCACTGTCCAGCTGTGCCGTGGTGCAACCGTTACTGGCATTACACGATTCTTTTAGGTTGCTGTAATCATTGATGTACGCCACCACCTCAATATTATTTTGCCCACTCATGCGAAAACCCAATTCATAATTGATGCTTTCTTCTGGGTCAATGTCACCTTCCTGCCCAGGTGCCGTGGCCACATAGCCTTTATGCACACCGGCCAAAATACCTAGGTTATCACTCAACTGATGAAATACACCGGCGCCTGGTACCAGTACATTTTCGGTGGCTTCTTTTACATCACCTGTTAAGTGATTGGTCAGTGTTGTTTCTATGGATTCACTGCGTAAGCCTAAGCTCAGCGTGGTTTTACCCAGCGTCATATCATTTTTAATATACGCTGCAATAGCAGTCGCTTCGCCTGTGTTTTGTGTGCTGGTTAATAACTCTGAGCCATCTACTGTGACTAAGCCATTAGCGGTCATATTATAGGCTTGTTGAGTGTGGTTGCGCTTGATTTCATCTTGGTGAATACGCAAACCCACTTCAATATTTTGCACAATGCCAAACAACTGGCTATCTAAGTTGTAACGGGTTTGTATACCCTGTGAGAAAAAATCACGGCCGTTATTGCCGATGAGTAATTGTTCTAGAGCTGTGTTGCTAAAACTTTCCCCTGTTAAGATTTGGTAATAACCTTGAGTACTGCCCGAATCAGGGTTGCTTAAGATTTCTTCGATACTCGCAACACCGTCACCATTAAAACTGTTCAACTTAAACCAATCACGGCTAAATTCGTTACGATATACATCTGTTGTAATTTGACTGGTCACCGTCGGTTCAATCACATGGGTTAACTGCAACTGCGTGTGTTCCCACTGCATGTTATCTAACGCGCTGGCCGCATATCGACGATAAGGATCAGCATCGAAGTCGTCACGGCTTAAACCCACATAGGTTTCATGACTGGTTTCATCGGCATAACCGAGCTTTAAGGTCAGTCGTTGACGGTATTGATCATTAAAATCGTAGCTGGTTTTAATATTTATATCATTGCGCTCAAAGCCGGTGTCACCATCAAACGGGCCATTACTGGTGCCCTGTGTATCTAGGTCTTTAAAGCCATCAGCAGACAAGGTAAGCGCCTCTACTAAATAACCCACATCCCCTTGTTGGCCACCAAAGTAGGCATTTAAACGCTGGTAGCCAAAGCTGCCAAGTTGCGCATCGACTTCACCACCTTGCATGTAGGGAATCGGGCGACTCACCATGTTTAAGGCGCCGGCAACCGTAGCAGGGCCATATTGAATCGCTGATGGCCCTTTAAATACTTCAACCGCGCTCATGCGAGAAACATTAGGAAAATAATAAGCGGCAGGAGCAGAGTAGGGGGCAGGGCCGGTTAGAACACCGTCCTCCATAATGGTGATTTTTTTACTGCGCTCAGCGCTGCTGCCACGCATACCAATATTCGGGCGCAGGCCATAACCATCTTCTTCTTGAATATTCACACCTGGTACTTCGTTAAGAATGCGATGAATGTCGGTGTATTCAAATTGCTCTAAAGCAATATCATCGATTAACGTGGCGCTACCGGGCTGAGTTTGAATCTTTTCCGCACCACCGGTAATGAATACCTGATCAAGCTTTGCCGTGTCTTCAGCAGACACACTCAGAGGGGAACATAATAAAACCGCCATCCACTTATTCATTGCCTAAACCACTAACTGCTAAAAAAGATGGGAGCAATTTAAACACAAATACGAATGAATCTAAATTAGTTTTAGGTTAAAATTTGGCCATTCTATTTTATGCAGGCTGTTGAAATGGACTCCCTATTCGATTGGCTCTTTAACCCCGCCATGCGCACCTTTTACGGCTACTGGATCAGTACCGTGTTAATTATTTTCCTTTGGGCCAGTTTTCAGTGGCAAAGCCGTCAGCATCAGGTTAAGCAGTGGGCAAGCAAACAATATTGGTGGAACCATTCCACTCGCCAAGATTATTTCTGGCTGTTTTCTAACCGCTTATTGTTTCTTGTTTTAGGTATTGCCTGGTTCGCCTTTAGCATCGACGTGGCTCAGATTACCTTTAAAGGGCTTAAGTTATTCGGCGAAGCTTCCGAGCCAACAGTGGTCGTGTCTTCATTCATGCTATTGAGCCTCTATACCATCATCTTATTTGTTTTAGACGATGGCTCGCGCTTTTTATTACATAAAGCCATGCACCGGTTTAATTTCTTATGGCGCATTCACCAAATACACCACAGCGCCACATCACTCACGCCTTTTACCACCTATCGGCTGCATCCATTAGAGTCATTCTTGTATCAATTGCGCGCCAGTGTGCTCCATGGATTGTGCGCGGGCACCGCTTTTTATACCTTGGGTTTTCAGTTAAATAGCATTGAGATCTGGGGTGCCAGTATTTGGGTGATTGTTTTCAATAGCCTTGGCGCAAACTTAAGACACAGTCATATCCCATTGCGCTATGGCCCACTTGAAAAGATTTTAATAAGTCCAGCGCAACATCAGTTACATCACGGCATCACCACCATGAATTATAATTACGGTTCGTTTTTAGCCATATGGGACCGTTTAGCAGGCAGCTGGCTTGATGGCAAAAAGACAACACAGCTACCAACAAAAGATCATGGTCTAGTCGATCAAGTTCTGCTGAAACCTCTGAACTGGAAGCAATAAAAAACCGGCCATTGGCCGGTTTTTTATTGTCTTGTTGCTTGCTAACGATTAGTCGTTATCACCGCTCGCAGAAGCTGGTGTTGTAAACTGCGTAGCAATAATAAAGTCTTCTTTTAACTCATCGGTAAATTGTTTAATCGTGTATTGGAAGTTACACAACTTTTCTATATCAGAGAGGTTGGTAGCATTATTTTCACTTGTCGCCAGTGCGATACAATTTGAAACTGTCGTTTCAGCGACAACTGCAGCATATAAAGTACCCTCTATAGCTTCTAAATTTGTAATCGCCTGATCAATTTGATCAATCATTAACGTTGCCACATCGCTTTCACCAGCTGCCGTTAAATAATCATCCAAACCTTGACCTGCACCATTGGCAGTAAAGATACGCTTTAAACCTTTTAAGTTATTAATTAAATGGTCTTTAGATTTAAAAGCGTACTGAGATTCTAATTTAGATTCATCGAACATACCATTGGTGGCTTGTGGTAAGGCCGCTTTTACTTTTGCGTCTTTAATTTTTTTATCCGCAAAGAATAAAGCGTCCGTCACTTCATTGGCAGCGGCTTGAGCCGTGGCAGCTTCTGAACTTAGATCATAAGTGTTCCAGCTATTTTCAAAACTCACTGCTTTTGTGGCCAAGTTAGCGGTTACCAATTTCGCATAATCGCAACGATCATTTTGTATTGCCGCGGTATCACCGTTAGTTGCGGTTATCCAGTTCTGAACATCTGCATTCTGAGACTCAGTATTAGTAATCGTACCTGGTGAGAATAAAATATACTCAATCGCTTTTAATTCTTTACGGTTGTTAATATCAGATAAACCCGCATTAGATTGAGTGTTTTTGGCAACCGCAATATCAACATTAAGTGGACTGGTCTCTTCCCATGAATAAAAAAAACTTAATCCGGTTTCTGTGTTTGCACTTGGGCCAAATTCCATAGCTTGCAGTTGCTGAATATTATTCATAACCGCTAACCAGCTTTCTTTGGCTGTATTTAAGTTCGCCGTAATATCTATGTCATTACAGTATGAAATCGTATCGGTATTAAGCTGAGTAAGATTGGTTTTTAAGTCACTCACAACCGGGCGCACAGCTTGTTCCACTAAATCATTCAGCATCGCTGAACAATTGAACGTACCTGATTCAAGATTTTTACAGGCATCTTGTGTTGCAGAGGAGCCAGTACCTGAGCCACCGCCACATGCTACCAAAGCTAGTGTACTGCTAATCGTTAATACTTTTCTAAACATATCATTTCCTAGAAACAGCAAAAGGCCATCTAAGACGGCCTTTTAATTTTTACATTTTATGTATTAAATTTTTACCAAGCTTTAACGGCTTCGGCATCATATCCATATACTGTTTGTAATGTTGTACGAGCTTCTTTTAATTTTTCGATATATGCATCTGGGTCTGTATTAACATCCACTTTAGGTGTTGTTCCTATCAGATTGTGCACGTTAATTAACTGAGCTTCGGTGATTTTAGCAACTGGACTAAATTGTAAACTTAATGCAAAACCTTTCATTTCTGACCAGTGCTTAGCAATGGTAGAAAAGTCATTGTTAGGTGCATACGCTTCGATATCAGAAATGGTTGTGTTGATGTAATGAATCGTCGCTGTGGCAATGACATTTTCCATTGCAGCCAATGCACGCTCAGCAATTTCAACCAACTCAACGTGATAACCTTCACCAGCAGCTGGGTCTGTACCAAAATTCGCTTGAATTAATTCACGGCCTTCAATAAAAGCTTCCATGGCTTGTTTGCTGTAGTCGGTGGTTCCGGTGCTTAAATCCATCTTGCTCGCGTATACCGCCAAACCAAAGTTATATTCGCCACCAAAGAGATCAACCGACTTATCACCGTTTGCATCAATGACAGCGCTGGCTTTGATTTCAGCATCAGTCTTGGATAGGTAATGAGTAGCAGCGCCGAAGTAACCAAAACCTTCATCCCATTGATGTTCTAGAGAAGTATACGGTTTGCCATCTTTGTCTTCAGTTGTGTTTTGCTTAAGTAGACCCTTGTCTGCTTTTAGGTAATCACGGGCGGCTTGTGAATAAGTTACGGCACCAAATAAGAATTTTTGTACTAGCTGGTTCAGGTCATGGCCGGCATCATTCACATAGGTTGTTGTATCATCGCCATCGGTTGCTAACGTCGCAATTTCATCAAACCAAGATTGAAGCAGAGCATTTGGTTTTTCATCTTCAGTACCCACGACGGTCCAGCCAATGAATTGATCCATAGATAAGGTGTTATCAAAACCCGCAATCTTTTCTTCTAAATCTTTTTTACTCGCTGCGTCATATACATCGGCATAGTTTACTTGTTCTAGGGTTAAAGGCGCATCGACAGTAATACTGATGTCGGTTACGACACCACTACCATAAATGTTCACATCAACAAGACTTGTACCATCGTCACTCACCCCCGTGGTGTAAATACGCATTAATTCAGCCTTTGCTTCTGCTGCTGTACCAGTGAAATCAACCTGTAGTGCATCGGAGCTAATGAAGCTTTTCAACTCACCAATTAATAATTGGCGTGCCGTTTGCCCGGTATAGTTTACCGAAGACTCGCCTTCAATCAGCTTACTAGGAAAAGTATAAGTTGCTGTTTGTACTTCATTATTGTCTTCATCTGAGTCTGAGCTGCTGCCACATGCGGCTAACATACCCAACGCTGATACTAATGCGACGCCTTTGATTAACTTCATATCCCTGCCTAATTTGTACCGTTAAGAACTGTAAAGAGAATCATAATCAATTAGATCCAAGATGACAACACAAATGAAAAGTATTCTTATTAGCGTTAGCTAAAATAGTGGAACTTCTCAGCCATATTTTCATCTATCAAGCATTGAAGTTATGGCCATCCGGCCGCATATTGTTTGCACGTTCACAAAGGACAACTTAAACCATGATGCGCATACTTTTATTCCTAGCCACCAACCTTGCAGTGGTGCTGGTTGCCAGTATCACACTGAGCTTGCTTGGGGTGGGCAGTTACATGACCAGCCAAGGGCTGGATTACAACAACCTTCTTATTTTCTGCTTGGTCTTTGGTATGGCCGGTTCTGTGGTGTCGTTGCTGATCTCTAAGTGGATGGCAAAACGCAGCATGGGCGTTCACATTATCGAGCAGGCCAGCAATGCTGATGAGCAATGGCTACTAAGCACGGTGAAAGAGCTGTCACAAAAAGCCCGTATTGGTATGCCTGAAGTGGGTGTATTTGCTAGCCCACAAGCCAACGCCTTTGCGACCGGCTGGAACCGCAACAACGCACTGGTTGCGGTGAGTACGGGTTTGCTTAATAAAATGAGCCGTGAAGAAGTAAAAGCGGTTTTAGGCCATGAAATTGGTCACGTGGCCAATGGCGACATGATTACCCTGACCTTGATTCAAGGCGTGGTGAACGCCTTTGTGATGTTCTTTGCTCGTATCATTGGTAGTTTTGTGGATCGTGCAATTTTGAAAAACGAAAACGGTCACGGTATTGGTTTTTATATTTCGACATTTATCGCTGAGATGATCTTGGGTATTTTAGCCAGCACCATCGTGTTCTGGTTTAGCCGTCGCCGTGAATACCGTGCTGATATCGCCGGTGCTGAGCTGGTCAGCCCTGCAGCCATGGTCAGTGCCTTGGCCCGCCTGCAAGCGGAATACGGTCAACCGAGTGACATGCCAGATGAAATGGTGGCGTTTGGTATCAGCGGTGAGCTGAAAAATGCCTTAGGGGGTTTGTTCATGAGTCACCCGCCACTGGATAAGCGCATTGCGGCGCTCAAGCAGCGCTATGCGGGCTAACCCGCTGAAGCTTAATTACCGACAACAAAAAAGGCGATGCTTGCATCGCCTTTTTTGTTTGTGCGCCCCAGGCAATACAACGGATTATTGGGCCACAATACTTTGGTTACGACCTTTTTCTTTTGCTTGATACAGGGCTTTGTCGGCTCGCTCGAACACCTCTTCATGGCTCATGCCTTCACTAAAGCTGGCAACCCCGCAAGATAAGGTGATTTGCACGCGCTGGCCTTTAAAATGAAATGGACACTTGGCGACTTCTTGTCGAATCTTTTCCGCCACTTGCAGTGCAGCCTGGCTGTCGGTATTGGGCAATATGACGACAAATTCTTCACCGCCGTAACGGGCCAGTAGGTCGGTTTGGCGCGTGCCTTTTTTTACCTGTCGGCTGATCAATTGCAGTACTTTATCCCCCGCTTGATGGCCATAGCTGTCGTTGATGTTTTTGAACTTATCCACATCGCATACGATCAGGCTCAAGTTGCCGCCATAGCGCACATAGCGCTGATACTCTTTTTCGATGTAGGCATCATAAGCGCCTCGATTGGGTAGCTTGGTGAGGCTATCCACCATGGCTTTTGCTTGGCTTTTACTGAGCTGCTCTTGGGCGCTTTGCAGCTCACTCTCCATTTTGCTTAAACGGTCATTCAACTCATTGATGTGCTGTTCAAAAGCTTTTTCACGATTTTGTTGCTCAAGCTTAAATATATCCAAGGTAGCAAACACTCGGTCTAGCTGGTTGCTTACGGAGCCTTTTATGTTTTTGGTGTCATCGGTGCCATCTTTGAGCACTTGCTTAAGGTCATCAAGGTGGCCACGCATTTTGTCATCAAAGTCTTTGGAGGCGGACTTAAAGTCCTGCTCTAGGTCTTGGCTTTGGGATAGCCACGCCTGCAGTTCGTTAAGACGCTCATTGAGGCTCTTGAGAAAGGCCTCAAACTCTTCCTGCTCTGTGCCTAATGCACTGATGACCAGCTCGGCCAGTACTTCTAACGCGGGTACGATCTCATAAAGATTCAGACCCTCTTGTGCCTTGCTTAAAAGGTGCAGGGCTCTTGGCTGCTCTGTGTTGGGCAGGGTGAGTTTGGGTATCAGGTTTTCAAGGACTTTACTGGCCTCTGAGGTAACACTGAGCAAACCTTTTTCGCCAGCCTCTGGAATTTGATATGAAGCTTCATCATTAGCTTGATTGTCAGCCGCATCATTAACCGTGGGGGTCGTTTGTTCTTTATTAAATAGACGACTAAAAAAGCCGCTGGTTTGCGACTGGTCATGATTGGCGAGCGCTTCAGCCCATTGAGCGATGACACTGGTGAATGCGAGTAGTAAGTCCACTTTATCAGTTTCACGGACTTTTTTGCGTACCTTGGTGAGCTGAGCCATCAATGGCCTGGGTAACTCGTGGCTGGTTTCAATATCGATAAGGGTTTGGGTGATTTGACCTTGAAAGCTTTCTTGACGAGCTTGCCAGCGCTCAAAGCCAGATTCGATTTGCTCAAGTATGCGTGTCAGGCCGCTTATTTGATCGGTTCGTAATAGGTCACGCATGGATTCCAGTTGGCTATCCATGTCGGTATCACGGCCTTCTGAGGTAATGGACAGGCGAATAATGGCACGACGCAGCTGCCCAATATGATCTTCGAAACGCTTTTCAAGCTTCTCGTTTTCATCAATGAGATTAAGATATTTATTCTTCCAACGATCGCTATCTGTGCTCATAGCTCCCCCTTATTTTTTTAGTATAGGGGAGGATTTCAAGCTTGCTGCATGGCTTTTGGCAGTCTTATTTCCATGGCAATGGGAAGGTGGTCAGAAACCGGGATATCCAGCACACCGACTTGCTTCACATCCACGCTGTCGCTGACCAATATATGGTCCAACCCCTTAACAGGTCGCCAACTTGGAAAGGTCTCTAATCCTTCAGCCACAGGCTGAAGATCCAATTCTTTAAGTGGGCTCAAACTCAGTAAGCGCTCTGCGTGGGTATTCATGTCCCCCATCAAGACCACCTGTTTTTGCATCCCAATCAAATGACGAATATGCCTTAGCTGGCGATTCTGTGCGCCTTTGCTTAGGGCCAGATGCATGACAACCACCAACAGGGCATCTTGGCCTTCACCAAAATATAAGAAGATAGCCCCACGACCCGGCAAGATCCCAGGGAGTTTGTGCAACACAACCCGACTGGGCTTATTCCGACACAACACGCCGTTACTGTGCTGAGCCACGGGCCCGAGATTTCGATTTAGCTGTTGAAACCAAAATGGAAAACCCGCTTTGCGGGCGAGAAATTCGATTTGGTTAATGAAACCAGAGCGAAAACTGCCGCCGTCCGCTTCTTGGATGGCCACTAAATCAAAATACGACATGGTTTGCGCAATGCGCATTAAGGCGAGCTTGCGTTTAGAAAGGGGGAGGAAGTGCTGCCAGCTTTTGGTGAGGTAGTGATGGTAACTGCCCGTTTCAATACCCACTTGGATATTGAAACTGAGCAGTTTGAGCGTGTCGGGGCTGTGTGACTGGAAATCCGCCAGCTGCAAGCAGCCTAATGGTTTAGTCGCAGCACCCCGTTTAAACATGGTTACTTCTTCAGTGCTTTACGCTCTTGTTCGACTAGGTAGTTAACCACATCGAACACGTTTTCTTCACCGCCCGCGGAGCTGGCGTTCACCAGGTATTTGCCGTTCACGATGATAGCCGGTACGCCACTGATGGCCCAAGTACGCACCATTTGGTCCGCCATTTTTAGCTGACGACGCACACCAAATGAGTCATCAAATTTATCAAAATCCGCCTCACTGACGCCATATTGGGCTAAGAAGGCTTTTTGATCATCTTTATCCAGTAACGGATTACGCTGTCTGTGAATGGCGTTGAAAATAGCCTGATGCACTTTATCGTTCACTTTAAGCGCATGCGTTAAATAAAACAGCTCTGCGTGAATTTTCCACTGGCGGCTAAATTGCGCAGGTACTTGATAGAAGTCCACATCGGCTTGAATGAATTTTTTCCAGGCCTGCACAGTTGGCTCGAAGTGGTCACAATGTCCACAGCCATACCAAAACACTTCAACTACTTCGATTTTGGCGGGGTCACGAGGCAAGGTGGTATTGGCTAACACTTTATAATGTTGACCCGCTACATATTGCTCAGCATAGCTTAGTGCTGCGGTCAGCATGAGCACAGCCGTTAAGGCAAGGTTGCGCAATTTCATATACAAATCCTTGGTGTTGTATCAATCAGTTTAAATATCTGGCGCTAAGCCTAATAGGAGAGGGGGTTTTGAACAAGGGCCTTGGGTTAAGTTCCGTTTAATTTATTGATCTGCGCTTAAAAAGCACATGAGATAAACCCTTTAACATCCACCGCCAACGATTTTCCCCTTGTTAAGCCCTTGCTAACCATTTTTTTAATATCAGCGCGAGCTTGTCTGAATCCACCGGTTTGGACAGGTAATCATTCATGCCGGCGGCAATGCATCTTTCTTTATCGCCTTTTATGGCATTGGCGGTCATGGCAATAATCGGCACCTGATGATCCAATATATCGGACTGCGAGTCACGAATGACCCCACTGGCATCAAAACCATCCATGACGGGCATCTGGCAGTCCATAAACACCAAGTCATAGCGCTGATGCGCAAGCATTTCAATCGCGATCTTGCCGTTATCGGCCAGCTCAACCACCATGCCTAAGTCTTCTAACTGTGACTGCGCCACTAATTGATTCACCGCATTATCTTCAACCACCAAAGCGCGACCAGAGAATTGCGCTATCGCTTCACTGTGGTTGGTTTCCATGGCCTGGGCTGGGTCTAACGCAGCCGTATCTTCTGTACTATCAGTTGCACTGACGTCCATCTCTATGGTGTCGCCTACAACCGGTTGTTTGCCATTATCTAGGATGACAGAAAACCAAAACGTGGAACCTGCTCCTAGGGTGCTTTTGCACCCGATCTCACCATTCATCAGCTCCACCAATTGTTTGCTGATGGCTAAGCCAAGACCGGTGCCACCATAGCGACGAGTGGTCGAGCCGTCCGCTTGGCTAAAGCGATCAAACAGTCGTTGCTGCTGTTCTTCGCTTAAGCCAATGCCGTTATCACTGACTTCGACGCGTAATTGGGTCTGGTTGTTTTCTTGTGGCTCCAATTCATATGAAATATTTATGTCACCTTGCTCGGTAAACTTAATGGCGTTACCCACAATATTAATCATAATCTGGCGGATGCGGCCCACATCGGCGTGCAGCCAAAATGCCGCTTCATTATGCTCAGGGCAGATTAATGACAGCCCTTTCTCTTGCGTACGAAACGACATAATGGACTCAAACTCATGCATCATTTGATGAAAATCAAAGTCGATGGGCTCTAATTGCAGCTTACCCGCTTCCACTTTAGAGAAATCTAAAATGTCATTAATAATATTCAGTAACGACTCAGCGCTGGATTTGACGGTTTGCGCATAATTGAGCTGTTTATCGTTAAGATTTGTTCGAAGTAATAGATTAATCATGCCAATCACACCGTTCATAGGTGTGCGAATTTCATGGCTCATGTTGGCCAAGAACTCACTTTTAGCCTGGTTTGCCACTTCGGCTTTTTCTAACGCCTGTTGGAGTTTTTCGAACGATTCTTTGCGCTCCGTAATATCATAATTAATACCAATCATACGCTCTGCATTACCTTGCGCATCCCGCTGAACCTGACCATTGGCCTTTATATAGTGCACTTCGCCATTTTGCCATATGACTCGAAACTCAGTATCAAACTCTTTTCCATGTTCCAATACTTCTTGTAATTCGGCTTCACAACGAGCACGGTCATCAGGGTGTAAACCGTTGCGCCACGCATCATAAGCACCAGAGAAGTCCTCTTTATTGATGCCGTATACAATGTACATCCAGTCATCCCAAATTAAGATATTGTCTTTAACGTTGAAGTCCCACACACCAATACCGGCAGAGTCGGTGGCCAGTGATAGGCGATTATTTAAGGTGCCAATTTTTCCTGCTAATGCATGGGATGCATTTTTAAAATTCGAAACCAGCTGATCCACTTCTCTGATATGACTGTCTGGCCATTTTATTTCCTGGCCACTGACTAAACGATCCGGCAAGTTGGCTGAAATATTCGCTAATGTTTGCAAGGGTCTTGTCAGTAAGTTACTCAAAGCAAGAGCAATGAATAACAAAGGAATAAACAAAATAGCGACCGCAGATAACCCTATGATTGCTGAGGCATATAACGTCGATTGCATAGGTGCTAACGGATATTCCACCTGCAATGTCCAACCCGTTTTGTCAACTGGCGTACTTGAAAAATAAGATGCGCCTTTCCAAATTTTCATAGCTGAGACGTTTGTTGACTTGTTCGGCACATATAAAAATACGTTTTCAATGTCCGTCTCGAGTTTTTGATCATCCAGCTTGGGTAATATTTGCAATGGTTTTCTCTCATCATCACTGGAGATAATCACCTTGGCGCTACTATCAATTAATGTGACACGCAGGCCATACTTCTTGGCATGAAGTATTAAATTCTTTTGGATCTGTTGTAAGTCAACCGCCCCTAGGGCGAAGTGAGAAATAACCCCCTCCTTCATAACCGGAACCGATAACGTAATAATGGGTTTAGACGTCCCACCGCGCCCCATGAATACATCGGAGACAACTGGCTCACCTTCTTGTGCCATCCTCAGAATATAAGGTCGGTCTGAAAAGTTAAGCCCGATCGTTGATTCACCCTTGTCATTCACAGGAGGATAAAAGCCAATGGTGACGGCGTCCTCATTGGCAATATAAACATTGATAAAATCGGGGAATAATTCGGTAATACGTGCAAGCTGCATTTGAAGCGAACGGGTGGAGCGCAAACCGAATTCCTCTGGTAAGGCGCTCACATTGGCCACAGCATTAAGGTAACTGCCTACCCATTGGGATATTTCATTTTTTAATTGGTACGTTTCTGCCTGTACCTTGGTGGCGGCTTCTTTATTGAGTGCGAGATTTTCTCGGTAATTATCGAATAGCAATAATGACAAAGTGGGCACCATCAAAAACACCGCAATGGCATTGAACATCATGTTTTTATAGGTGTAGGTGGAGAACGCGTATCTAGCCTGCTTACGGATGAAGGGGATGTACAAAATAAGGCTTGCGATTAACGCATTAAACAACCCGTTAATGGATTGCTTTAACCCGATCATGAAAACAGACTGCGCGCCTAAATCCATGATGGCACCGTAAAACACCACAACGGATATGGAACCTAGAGACAACCAGAAAAGCGCGTCGATAAAAACAAGGTTTGCATAACCTCGTCGCAACGCAAGCCCAATCCACAATGCCTCCATGGCAAAAATGATAATGGCATAAGTGTGGTTCCATAAAATAAAGGTATAGCTGGCCGCAATAATGGAAACCATCACCCCCCAGACGCCACCTAAGAGCACAATCGCGATGATGCTAAAAATGCTGCCAAAGATAAATGACACACCATAAGCAATGGGCAGTGCAAGATAGTTACCGGCATAGCCCAGCACCGCTAATAGAGCAGCAACAAGCAGTGTTCTTGGGGTGATCAAAGCATTCATATAAGCTCAAATACTCAAGCGTTAAATCGAAACCTCTAAGGGTTTCTAGGGCCTTACATGGCAATTTAGCCGTTCAATGTCATACCCTGTTAAGCCTAGACGGTTTTTGATTATTCAGGGGCTAGCTCTACAAAAACCCAGCTTAGATCAGGCAATACCTGAGAGAAGACGCCCGTGCAGGGGTCACGACTTAGCACTTGGATAAATACAGACGGTAAAAGTAGGTAACGCATTGAGTTTGGAAGGCCTATGAAGAATATCACCCTTAATACGGGCAATTAACACAGGCAATATTGAGAAATGCAGGCATAAAAAAAGAGCTTCATAAGAAGCTCTTTTTGAGGCGTGTGCTTTGCGCGGCCTAAACCACGATTAAGCAGACTAGACTCTAGTGTAGGCCTTGAATATAAGCGGCAACAGCTGCCACTTCTTTATTCGACATGCGACCTGCGATATCACGCATCACCGCGCTGGCATCGTTATTACGCTTGCCTTCTTGGAACATCACTAGCTGAGACTTGATGTAATCGCTGTGCTGACCACCAAGACCCGGGAAGCCAGCAGCTTCCATGCCTTGACCGGTCGGGCCATGACACGCCATACAAGCCGGTACACCTGTTGCCATGTTACCTGCACGGTAGATTTTCTCGCCTAACTCAACTTGGTCGCTTTTCGCATAACCCACAGTACGCTTGTTACCTGCGAAGTACGCGGCTAGATCCGCCATTTGTTCGTTGCTTAAAGCCGCTACTTGGCCTTTCATGATGGCGTTATCACGATCACCGCTCTTGAATTCCATCAATTGCTTAAGGATGTATTTTTCACCTAAGCCGGCAATTTTAGGGAAGCTTGGTGCTGCACTGTTGCCATCTTGACCGTGACAGGCGGCACACGCACCTGCGATTTTTTTCCCTGCTTGGGCGTCGCCTGCTTGAGCGCCAGCTACCAAACCCAAAGACAACATCAAGCTAATTGCCAAGTTTTTCATGAATCACTACCTTAAATACGAATGAAATTAGTTTATTTCGCTTTGCTCATATATTTGATTAAAGCTTTAAATTGATCAGTGGAGCAATCCATACAAAGGCCTTTAGGTGGCATAGCCCCCTTGCCCTGGTTAACGCTTGCTACCAGTGTGTCCATGCCAGTGGCCAGTCTGGGAGCCCAAGCAGCAGGATCAAACGCTTTTGGTGCGTTCGCCACACCTACTGCGTGGCAAGCGGCGCAAGCTTGGTTATACTTAGCCTCAACATCAAACGCTTGAGCAGAAGCTGACAAAATAAGTGCAGCTGTTAATCCTAGTACCTTTTTCATGGCGCTCTCTCCGTACCAATTATTAAATTTGGTTTACAGGTCCACATAAAATTTGTGGCATTATAACCAAAGTTAACCCACTTACAACTTGACCCATAGCAGTAAAGGCCACATGAACCCAGTTCAGATCAACTTTCAAAAGGCGCATTTCATCACCAGCGCCCCCAGTTTAAAGCAATGTCCCGATGATACTGGGGTTGAAGTCGCTTTTGCAGGCCGCTCCAATGCAGGCAAATCCAGTGCTCTTAATACTTTAGCTCAACAAAATAAATTGGCACGTACCAGTAAAACCCCTGGTCGTACTCAGCTGATTAATTTTTTCGAAATCCAGCCTGGTATCCGCATTGTGGATCTACCCGGTTATGGCTTTGCGAAAGTGCCTGATCGCATGAAACGCGAATGGCAAAAGAACATGTCTGAATACCTAGAAGACCGCCAAAGCCTAAAAGCCTTGGTTTTAGTGATGGATATTCGCCATCCACTGACTGAATTTGACATCATGATGTGTGATTGGGCACTGGACGTTCAAATGCCGGTGCATATCTTGTTGACCAAGTCCGACAAGCTAAAGCGTGGCCCGGCTCAAAGTACGCGCCTTAAAGTCAAAAAAACCATGGAGCGCATGGGTGACTTACTGACGGTGCAAACCTTTTCATCCCTGAAAAAAGAAGGCACCGACGAGCTACAAAAGCAAATCAGTGCCTTTTTATCCACACCAACAGAAGATGATCTAAGCGAAGACTAGAACGCAGCACTCAGTTGGGCACCAAACGTTACCTGGGTGCCCGCTGTGTATTCGATACGCCCACGTTGACCGTTCACACGAAACGTCTCTGAAGGGCGCTGTACAACCGCCAAGTCCACAAACGGGCGAACCTGTACATTATTCAACACATCCCATAAGTATTCTGTTTTAAAGCTCACACGAGACTGGCTGGAGTAATCCACCTTACTTTGAACTTGTGTGGAATACGCCGAATAATCCAGCATGTAATCTAACGATAAGGTACCCGTTAACTGATGATGCAGCTGCAGCGGCATGATCGTGCCGAAACTTGCGCCAAAGGTAATCGGTGCAGAGACTTTCTCGCCATCTACCTTGTCCGATAAGGCCGCCGAGGTATAAACACGACCAAGAAAATGGGTATCCATTTCCGTAAACCAATTGGCCGCCAGGCCGGTTTTTATGGCAAGAAAGCCCTGACCTTGGCCACCTGAGCGACCTGATTGCTGGCTGTTTTGAGGCGCCGCTAAGCGGGTTTTACACACCGCCGATGAACCACTGCAAATTGGCAGCTGAATTTCATTTTCCCAAATGGCTAAATCATTCACGCGCATATTGGCTAAAACGCTTAGCTCCGTGCCGCCTTCATTGACCCAATTTCCTTCTAGATTGTTGCCACTGTCGCCATCAATACTGCCGTTAGACTTCTCATACACATAACCGTAGCGTAACCCTAGATTCAAATCAGAGCTCAGGCCCATCATGTAGGTCAGCTGGGTTAAGAAGCCATACCCCTTACCGCGAGCATCGACAATACCGCGGTCGAGATCATCGATGGCCGCGACGCTTGCGTCATCAATATAATTGCCACCGGCATACCAATCCGACACAGACACTTCTGTCTTGGCGTGTTGCTGCCCAGCAGACAACATATCACCTGGGAAATTAAGGGTTTGAGAAAGTGAAAGCTGGCTAACGAGGGCCAAAGAGAAAACAGTAGAAGCGCGTAACCACATGTGGATGCCTGATCATTATTATTGTATTGGGCTTAGGCCCGCAAGACTGCGGGCAAGCATGTATTTTGTCAATATTGTGTATTGGCACGTAAGTGCGAATAAACTGAGGGTTTTTTATTTTTTTATGCCATTTTTAGTAGCACTTGCTAACCCCTAATGTAACGGGAGCAGGGGAGTGTGGATAAGTTTTTTGTAACAGAGCTGGCAAATTGGCTGAGCTCTTCTAATCTCAGCTATGAACTTAATAAGTTTTGTTGTGTCTTATTTTCAAGTTCTCCGATGTGTATTGCGAAAGCTTTACAATCCTTCGGTCTCTCCCCAAGAACCCGAAGGTATTCCTGCCTGATCGTTCTCCCCCAATGGCGATCAGGCTTTTTTTTGCCTTCAGAAAACCCGTCCAAACATGCAGTGATGGCCGCTAGACGAGTAGGCGCGGATACACAGCCCTAAACGCGTCAACCAAAAACTAGTGGGCTTCGTCCCAGTTGGCGCCATAACCCACATCCACCAGCAGTGGTACATCCAGCTCAGCCGCCGATTCCATGATGGTTTTAATCTTGGCTTTGCACTCTTCCAGCTTGTCTTCCGGCACTTCAAAGATCAATTCATCGTGCACCTGCATGATCATCTTAATATCGGTTTCTTGCGCGACCCAATCATACATTTTCACCATGGCGCGTTTGATGATGTCGGCAGCGGTACCCTGCATGGGCGCGTTGATGGCGGTGCGCTCGGCGGCTTGGCGACGCATGCCATTGCTAGAGTTGATCTCTGGCAAGTGCAGGCGACGGCCAAATAGGGTTTCGACGTAACCTTGCTTGGCGGCAATGTCGCGGGTGCGCTCCATGTAGTCACGTACACCTGGGTAACGCTCGAAGTAGATATCAATGTATTCCTGCGCTTCTTTACGGCCCACGCCAATCTGACGCGCAAGACCAAAGGCGCTCATACCGTAGATCAAACCGAAGTTAACCGCCTTGGCGTGGCGACGCTGTTCACTGGTCACTTCGGATTCATCCACACCCATGATTTCAGCGGCGGTGGCCTTGTGGATATCTTTTCCTTGAGCGAAGGCATCGAGCAATCCTTTGTCCCCAGACAAGTGCGCCATAATGCGTAATTCAATCTGACTGTAATCCGCTGCCACCATGATTGCGCCCTTTGGCGCCTCGAATGCTTGGCGGATTTTACGGCCTTGCTCGTTACGAATGGGGATGTTTTGCAAGTTAGGATCGGTGGACGATAAGCGCCCAGTGGCAGTCACCGCTTGCTGGTAAGACGTATGGACGCGTCCAGTAGCCGGATGAATCATCTGCGGTAACTTATCGGTGTAAGTGTTCTTTAATTTTGCTAAGCCACGATGCTCTAGAATCACTTTTGGCAAGTCATAGGTGAGGCTTAATTCTACCAGTACTTCTTCCGCGGTGGAGGGCTGACCTTTTGGGGTTTTCTTGATAATGGGCAGCTCTAGTTTTTCAAAAAAGATGGTTTGCAGCTGCTTAGGTGAGTTGAGGTTGAACTCTTCTCCGGCCAATTCAAAAGCGTGTTTTTCAAGGTCATCTAGGCGCTGACGAATTTCTTCACTTTGCTGATGAAGCTTGGTGGCATTGACATATGCCCCTTCCTTTTCCATGTAAGTAAGTACTTGCACTAGCGGAAGCTCAATCTCTTGGTATAAAGATAGCAATGACTCACTTTCTGCCAGTTTTTGCTTCATCACTTCATGCAGGCGTAATGTGATGTCTGCATCTTCGGCCGCGTATTGCGCCGCTTGTTCTACTTCAATTTGATTAAAGGTCAGCTGTTTGGCCCCTTTACCCGCCAAGGACTCAAATGAAATGCAGTCGTGATCAAGGTGCTCTTTCGCTAGAGCGTCCATATTGTGCTTACTGAATGTACTGTTGAGCACGTAACTTTCCAGCATGGTGTCATGGGCAATGCCGCGTAAATGAATACCATGATTCGCCAATACGTGAGCATCGTATTTGAGGTTTTGACCCACCTTTAAAACCGCCTCATCTTCTAAAAGCGGTTTTAGTTGCTCTAATGTCCACTTGCGATCCAGCTGCGCTGGGGCATCTAAATAATCATGGGCCAGCGGAATATACACGGCTTCATTTGGGCCGGTTGAAAAACTGACACCTACAATATTGGCCTGCATGTAACTCAAACTGGTGGTTTCTGTATCGAACGCAAAATAAGGCGCCGCTTTGAGTTTTTCGATGTACGCGTGCAGCCCATCCTCTGTGGATAAAATAGTGTATAAACTTCTATCCACAGCGGCTTTTTCTGGCTTAGCAGACTCAACCTTTCCTGTGGATAAGTCTTTCGCCCAGGTTTTAAATTCGTATTCGGTAAAGTATTTAAGCAGTAATGCGTTATCAACTGGCTTCACTTGAATGTCTTCAAGGCCCAGCTCTAATTCAACATCGCATTTGATGGTGGCCAGTTCATAGGAAAGCGGTAGCTGATCTAAGGCTGCACGGAGATTTTCACCCACCTTGCCTTTCACTTGATCGGCGTTTTCCATCACGCCTTTTAAGGTGCCATAGGCGTCTAACCATTTAACGGCGGTTTTAGGCCCACATTTTTCCACACCCGGAATGTTATCCACCTTATCGCCCATCAGCGCGAGATAGTCGATGATTTGGTCTGGGCGCACCCCGAACTTCTCGGACACACCCGGCACATCCATAAACGTGTCGGTCATGGTATTCATCAAGGTGACGTGGTCGGTGACCAGCTGAGCCATGTCTTTATCGCCCGTGGAGATAATGGTCTCTATACCTTTGTGGCTCGCTTCATGGGCAAGGGTGCCAATCACATCGTCAGCCTCAACGCCGTCAATCACAAGCAAGGGCAAGCCCATAGCCTTGATGATGTCGTGAATGGGTTGAATTTGTACGCGTAGGTCATCGGGCATGGGCGGGCGATTGGCTTTGTATTCGCTGTATAAGTCATTGCGAAAGGTTTTGCCCTTGGCATCGAATACCACCACGATTTTTGAATCGGTATAGTCTTTTTGCAGTTTGCGGATCATGCTGATCACGCCACGAATGGCATTGGTTGGAAAACCACTGGAGGTATTCATTTCACGAATGGCGTGAAACGCGCGAAATAAATAGGATGATCCGTCAACCAATATGACTTTTTGTGCGTTGGATTCTGTCATGGGGCTATTCTTTTATGAGGCGGTAGCCGTACAATGGCTATAAATGTTCAATTTGTCGGTGAGTTTACCATGAAATCTATTCTATCTTGGCTAATATTAAGCCTACTGCTTGCTAGCCCTGCGAGCTTTGCTGCCGATGCCATTGAGCCATCGATTGTGATTCGTCATAGCGAAGATAAAACGTTTTACGAGTACACCTTAAACGGTGAAGTACAAGAGATCAAAGTGGTGCCTAAAGTGGGCGAACCTTATTACCTAGTGCCAGTGGGCCAGGACAATGAAGACTTTCAACGTCAGACTCAATCTAAGCTTGTGGTGCCTAAGTGGGTTATTTTCCGCTGGTAATGTCTTTTTTAAAAACGAAGTAACATCATGTCCGTCTACACCCAGCTTGATCGTAAGCAATTCGACTCCATATTAAGCCAATACAATCTAGGCCGTTTAGACGGCTTTGAGGGTATTGCGGCTGGCATCGAAAATACAAATTATAAAATCACCTTAAATACCTCTGATGGCCAAACCCCTTATTTTTTGACCATTTTTGAGCAATTGCATAAACAGGAATTAAACTTTTTCATTCCTTTTCTTGCCCATTTAAAAACCCACGGCTGCGCCTTGCCGGCACCCAAGGCTAATATTAATGGTGAATTTTTATTTCAAGTAGGGGATAAATGGGGCGTTATATTTGAGTGCTTAAACGGCCATCACCTTGATGATGTCAGCGCTGCTCATGCGACGATTATTGGTAAAGAACTGGCCAACATTCATCAGCATGCGCAAAGCTTTCCTCAATCCCATGCGAATCCCCGTGGTTATTACTGGCTTCAAAGACAAGCGCACTGCGACTCTTTAGTCATTAATCAAGATGAGCGTGCATTACTGCAACAACAGCTCACTGACATGCAGAGCTTGTGGCAACGTTGGGGGGCGAACCCTCACTTAGCAAAAAGCTTTATTCATGGCGATTTGTTTGTGGATAACTGTTTGTTTCTAGATAACGGTAATCTCAGTGGCGTGATTGACTTTTATGCCGGTGGTTTAGATTACTGCATTTACGATATTGCCATTTGCATTATGGCTTGGGGGAAAACCTCGCAGCATAAAATAGACAATGGCATTGCCGATGCCATTATTCAGGGTTATGAGCAGGTTCGACCGTTACATCACGATGAAAAAAAATATCTGCCGGATTTTTTACGCTTGGCCGTATTGCGTTTTTGGGTGTCGCGTTTAATTGCAAAAACCGATCAGCAAGGGGCTGCGCTAACTACGATTAAAAATCCAGACGACATGAAAGCGCTGCTGTTGAATCTCAGTTAATCACACCGCTTGTCTGTCTTTAAAAGCCACGCTTGATCCAGTCGTGGCTTTTTTGTTTCATATTGCTTGCAACCAAAACAAAGCAAAGTGATGGTTTTTATCTGTCCAGCAATGCTCGCTCTCAAAGCCCGCCTGACGCACAAACTGAGCAAACGAGTCAGGCTCAAACTTGTAGCTGTATTCGGTGATGATGGCTTCTTCTTTTTTAAAGCTTAAACGCTTGCCAAATAATGAGACCACTTGGTCGTATTTACTGATTAGGTGCATTTCAATTCGACTTTTTTGCGCATTAAAAAAAGCATGGTGCTGAAAGTGATCAAGATTAAAGTTACCTTTGCCCAACGCATTTAAGTGGCGCAGGATATTGAGATTAAATTGCGCAGTAATGCCTTGTTTATCGTTATAGGCCGCATTGAGCGTTGCTAGGGGCTTGACCAAGTCTACGCCAATCAACATGGCTCCTTTGTTACCCACGGTACTGCGAACGCCTTTTAAAAATGACAAGGCCTCGTCTGGCGCAAAATTACCTAGACTTGAACCTGGGAAGAAGGCGACTTTTTTGGCATTGGGCGATAACCCGCGTGGTAAAGTGGCCGGTTGACGGTAATCTAAGCAGGTGGCGTGAATTTCTAACCAAGGAAACTGCTGGCGTAATTCGATGGCACTATCAAATAAAAAGTCTTTGCTGATATCCAGTGGCACATAGGCTTTAGGCTTGAGTGCGTCTAACAGTAATCGTATTTTTGTGCTGGCACCGCTGCCGTATTCAATTAAAACGGCATTTTCACCGGCTTTTTCTATGATGTTTTGACGATAATCTTTGAGTAACTGAATCTCGGTACGTGTTGGATAATATTCGTCTAGCTCAGTAATGGCTTCGAAAAGTTTAGACCCCGCTTGGTCATAAAAGTATTTGGCGGAAATTCGCTTAGGGCGCTCACTCAAACCCTGAATGATCTCTTGCTGTTGGTCACTTTCGTGCAAATTGTAATCGTAAAAAAATACACCGTCTTGCGCGTCGCGTTGAATCCCCATGGGGCTTCTCCTTTGCTTTATTAACGGTTAATCGTTTATGTCTTTTGCTAAACGAATACCTGTTTTAGGCCACTGGTCTTGCGGATAGAAAAAGTTTCGGTAGGTAATACGACTATGCTGCGCAGGGGTTAAATCACAACCACCACGTAATACCATTTGATTGCACATGAATTTACCATTGTATTCACCCACCGCACCTTGGGGTGTTTTGAATCCTGGATAAGGCTGATACGCACTTTGTGTCCACTGCCAGTTATGGTCAAACATGTGGGCTAAGCCTGTTTGATGGGGCCCGTATAGGGTTTGCTGTGCGGCCACTTCCCATTGCGCTTCTGTGGGCAGTCGGCAATGTTTCCACTGGGCAAATGCATGAGCTTCATAAAAGCTCACATGGCTCACGGCCTGATTTAAGTTAAGCGCTTTTAACCCTTGCAAGCTGTACTCAAACCAATCATTGCCACATTTAACCCAGTACAGTGGTTGCGTCACATGATGTTGTTGTCGCCATGCCCAGCCATCACTGAGCCAAAGAAGGGCTTGTTCATAGCCGCCATCTTCTATGAAGGCTAAGTACTCGCCGTTACTCACAAGTGAACGGCTCAACTGAAAAGCCGGTAGATAGGTTTGGTGCTTGGGAGTTTCATTATCAAAACAAAAATCATGGCCGTTGTTGCCGATTTCAAATAGGCCACCAGAAAATGACTGAAACCCTTGGTGATGAATAAGAGACACGGGGGCGTCTAGTTTAGGGTTCTCATACACGGGAAATAATGGATTTTGGTAAAAACAAAACTTTAGATCCATCAATAATAATTCTTGGTGTTGTTGCTCGTGATTTAGACCCAGCTCAATCAATGCGCGCTGCGCATCATTGGCATGAGCGATAAACTGCGCCATGGCATCATCAACCTGCTGGCGATAGTTAAGTATTTCGGATAACGCTGGGCGGGATAACAAATGACGTTTGGGTCGAGCAAACTGCTCACCAATGCCGTTGTAATAGCTGTTAAATAGTATCTGATATTGCCCATTGAATGGCTGATAACCCGTCACCATTTCAAGCAAGATAAAGGTTTCAAAAAACCATGTGGTGTGAGCAAGGTGCCACTTGGCAGGACTCACAAAATCACTGGCTTGTAGGGCGCAATCCTCAGCGGATAAGGGCGCAATAAGCTGCTGGGAATATTGGCGTACTTGGCGGTATTTCTCCAATAAGCCAATGCACGGATCGGTGGCTAGCTGGGCATCAAGTGCTACTGACATACTGATCGCTTATTATTCTAAAGTATTCAGACTAAGACCTGTGAAGCAGTCTGACAAGCGAGTATGACGCAGGGATGACAAGACACAGCGGTGGGCTCACCGCTGTATATTTAAGAAGTGCTTTCTATTCAATCACTTAGAGTTTAAGCAGGTTATAAACTGCGTTTGTAAATAAGTATAAAATTCTAAAAACTGTCCATTTTTGACGTCAAACTCTGAGGCCAGTGGATCAATTCTGACAACCGGCACCTGTGTACCCTGTTGTAACTTATTCACAATGCTGGCCTTAAATTGCGGCTCAACAAACAAGCAACTCACGTTGCCTTGCTCCAGTAATTGACGCACCTGTAATAAGTGACGCGTGCCAATAGGCTGCTCTGGGTGAATGGCCAACACCGCGGTTTGTTTCAAATGAAAGTAATCAATCCAATAATGAAATGCATCATGAAAGCTAACAAAGCCATTAGGATTATGGTCTAGGTCCAGTTTTGCTTTGGCCTGCCATGTGGATAACTGCTTTAAGAAGGCATCGGGTGAGTCTAACCCTAACTGGGCTTGCACCTGTTTTAGAATATCTGACACCGCCCCAGGGTTGAGCCAAATATGCGGGTCCTGATCACCATGATTGTGCCCCTCATGGTCATCATGTTCGGCTTTGGCTGCTGGCTCGTCATGATCATGGTTGTGGCCAGTGTGGTCTTCGTGCGAGTCCGCGGCTTCATCAAACACCCTGGATAAATCCAATACGTTTGCGTGCTTATCAACCGTCTTCGCAAGATACGGCTCCATATCCTGCCCGAGCCACACCACATGCTGGGCTTGAGCGATGACGCCGCGATGGCTTGGCTTTAATGCAAAATCATGGGGGGATTGGTTGGCTTGCATCAAGGTATCCACTTGCAATTGTGGCCATGCACTCTTAATTAACAGGGCAACTGGGTGAATGGAAACCAATACTTGAGTGGACTGAGCCCATGCGCTTGAGGTGCACAAAAGCGCAATTGCTATTAGGACAACTTTAAAACCTTGCATGTGCCAACCTATAATTTTTACCGCGTTTGAATGGGCGGTATGATACCCTATGAGCCGTTTATTTGGCGTAAAAAGTGTGAAGGAAAGCCTCTGGCATGAATGACTATTTAATCAAACTGCGTAATGTCAGTTTTGTTCGCCAAGGCCGTGCCATCTTGAAAGAGGTTAACCTTGAGATTCATCGAGGTGAAATCGTCACCTTAATTGGCCCCAATGGCGCAGGTAAAAGCTCGTTGCTTAAACTGGCTCTAGGCCTAGAAACCATCAGCAGTGGTCAACGCATCAGCCTACCGGGTTTGCGCATTGGCTACATGCCGCAAAAAATGAGTTTGCCCGAAACACTGCCTCTTAGCGTCAAACACTTCCTTGAACTGGCGAAGCGTTACCATAAAAGTCAGTTAATGAAGGTTTGTGAGCGCCTGAGTATTATCGATTTGCTCAAACGCCCCATGCAAAAGCTCTCTGGTGGTGAATTACAACGGGTACTGCTGGCCCGAGCGCTGTTATCCAACCCTGAATTATTAGTGCTCGATGAGCCGGTGCAAGGTTTGGATGTGAGCGGTCAGGCGGAACTGTATCACCTGATCAGCGATCTTAAAGACGAACTGAACTGCGGTGTGCTGATGGTCAGTCACGATCTACACCTTGTAATGGCCGCCACCAATAAAGTGATTTGTCTCAATGGCCATATTTGTTGTGAAGGCCACCCACAAACCGTGAAGAACGACCCAAGTTACTTAGAGCTCTTTGGGCGCTCTATGCCGGCTCACCTTGTGCCCTATACCCACCACCATGACCACACACATGGCGAACACTGCAATCATGACCACTCTCACGATCATGATTCACACAGCCATGACACTCACTCAGACAAGGGCGCACAATAATATGATGTGGTTATTGGATTCATTATTAGCAGGCTGGTTGTTGAGCTTAATGAGCGGCCCCCTTGGTAGCTTTATCGTTTGGCGCCGCATGGCGTACTTTGGTGACACCCTTGCCCACAGTGCATTATTGGGCATCACCTTAGGGTTTATGTTTGATGTGCAATTAAATATCGCCATTGTTTTGTGTGCCGTATTTGTGGCCTTGATTTTGGCCAGCTTACAGCGTCAGCAATTTATCCCCAGTGACACCTTATTGGGTTTAATGGCCCACACCACCTTAGCTGCAGGGCTTGTGACCCTTAGCCTTGTGGATAACGTGCGCATTGATATTAATGCGTATTTATTCGGCGACTTATTAGCGGTCAATCGCGAAGATCTCATCACACTGGCCATCGGCAGTGCTTTGGTATTGCTGGTGTTATCACGTATGTGGAAAGGGCTATTAGCCGCCAGTGTGTCCGAGGAGCTGGCTCAAGTGGAAGGCTACCAAGTTGCACGACTGCGCTTATTGTTCATGGTGTTATTAGCGGTCGTAATTGCAGGGGCTATGAAGCTGGTGGGCGTGTTATTGATCACCGCTTTGCTGATTATTCCGGCAGCCGCAGCCAGGCCTTTAAGCCAAGGACCCAAACAAATGGCCGCCTTGGCGACCATTATTAGTATGCTGGCGGTGGCCATGGGCTTAGGGTTATCGTATTTCTTTGATACCCCAGCAGGCCCCAGCATTGTGTTGACCAGCGCCTTGTTCTTTTTACTCAGCCAAAGCGGCTACCGATTAATCAGGCCGTCTTAATAAAAACGTCCGGTTAAATCTTGCTGTTCAGATAGTCGCTCATTTCTTCTGGGTTTAAGGGGGCCGTGAAAAAGCCCTCGTATTCCCCTTGAGGGTTCACTAAAACAACCTGTGAACTATGGTCCATCAAGTAGCTGTCGCCATAAGGCTGCTTTTGAAAAAAGATATGCAGCTGTCGAGCAAGCACTTCGATACTGTTGATATCGCCGCTCCAAGCCTGAAACTTCGGATTAAAATATTCAATATAGGTTTTTAACTGCTCGGGCGTATCACGCTCGGGGTCCACAGATACCAGCACCACTTGCAGTTGATCACTGGTTACCTTACTGGCCACGCGATTAAGCTCCGCCAAGGTAGTGGGGCAAACGTCTGGGCAATAGGTGTAACCAAAGAATACCAGGCTCCATTTGCCTTCTAGATTTTGCTCATGAATGGTTTGTGCATTGTGATCATATAGGTTCACGCCACTGAGTTTAATGCTCTGGGGCAGTGGCTGATAACTCTTCGGTATCGGCTCGCTGCAACCACTCAAAACCAGTAAGCAAGCAAACAAGACAATCAATAAGTGCTGACGCATAATGTTCTCCATTGTGTTGTCACATCATGCCAATAACCGTCGCAGATATGTAGCGCTTTTTCACCCATGATGCACTCTCCTTTAAAACAGTGAGTCCCTTTGAACACGTCGCAAACGATCCACAAACAGCTTTGGCATTTGGCCATTCCGGTCATGCTCTCGAATATATCGGTACCGTTACTGGGATTGGTCGACACCGCTATTTTAGGTCACTTAGATGACAGTCGATACTTAGCGGCCGTGGCCATGGGCACTAGCTTGTTTACCTTTGTATTTTGGAGTTTTGCATTCTTACGCATGGGCACCACCGCCATGGTGGCAAAGCACTATCAAAGCCAAGTCCAGCTTAACGGGGTATTGCAAAGTGCCGTCATATTGGCTGTGGCTATAGGCATGATGCTGTTGCTCATCGCCCAGCCGTTAATTCAACTCATGCTCACCCTGGTGGATGCGGTACCTGATATCACACCGTTAAGTGAACGTTATTTAAGCATTCGCTTTTATTTTGCCCCAATTAGCTTATTGAATTATGTGGCTTTGGGTTACTTGATCGGTCTTGGGCGAACGCGCATCACATTAATTATCTTAGTCACCACAAACGTGATTAACGGCACGTTAAATTATCTGTTTGTCTATGTTTTTCACCTCAACAGCGACGGTGTGGCATATGCCAGCAATATCGCAGAGAGCATTCAATTATTATTAGCCCTGTATTTCATTCAGCCCAAGCTACTGGACCGTGAGTCACTGGCGTTTGCAAAACGCTTTTTTAGCGGTTTTTTACAGCTCAATGTGCAGTTATTTATTCGTACTTTTTTCTTACTGTTTACCTTTGCCTTTTTTATGAGCAAAGGCGCACAACACAGCGCCGCACTGCTCAGCGCCAATGCCATTTTAATCAATTTACTCATGTTTATTAGTAATGCACTGGATGGCTTTGCCATTGCTTCTGAGTCTTTGGTGGGAAAAGCCCTAGCTGACAAAAAACTACAACGCATTAAACACGTGATTATTGCCAGTGGCTGGTGGTCATTTGTGTTTGCACTCGGGTTTTCCTGCGCATTATGGATAGCCAATGGCCCCATTCTCGCATTGCTTACCAGCCAAGAGGATGTCTTGCATATTTTGGATCAATTGCATTACTGGTTGATTTTTTTACCCTTGGCCGGTTTCGCCTGTTATTGGCTCGATGGTATTTTTATTGGCTTAGCCGCAGGCAAAGCCATGCGCGATAGCGTTCTGTTTGCCTTATTTGTCTTATTTTTACCTTTGCAGTTTTTATTGGATGACTGGCAATTACATGGATTGTGGCTGGCGCTTTTTGCCTTCTTAATTGGTCGAGCCCTATGGCAGCTTTTCACCCTACCTAAAATAATGCGGCGTAATGCCAACCTAATCACACAATAAACTTATCCTGCCCTGATTTCTCGCATTCTTATATTTTTAGACTAGCCTTAAATGCATCAACTGAGTGCTAACAATAAAAACGCATTAAAGCCTTTTTTTTATGGGTTTATCTTCTAATAAGTGGGCGATTGTACATTGTGATTTAAGCGCTTTTTTCGTACCTTGAATGCGCACATCGAGAATAATAAAAATAACAAAAAACGATAATAACAATTAAAAATAATCAGCAAATTAGGCTGTAACACAAGCCATGTGTTTGCAAGGAGACAAGAATGCGAGTTGGTACATTACGCTCCATTATTAGCAACGCCTTTTATCATGAAGAACGGACACACTGCCTTGAACGCCACTTAAAGTTTCATATTGAAACCTTACCTGATCGTTTAAAAATCGAAAAAGATAATGAATTAGAATCTCTGAAGCACTTTGCTATGGAATACATTCATCATGTACCGGAATTCCTAGACGCCCTTAAAGAGGCCTCACAACAAGCCGGCATTGAAGAACATGTTTTTCCTTTTTTACGCATTGCGGAAGAATATTTTATTTCACCACCAAGCTTACCCAATCATCACATTGGTTTAATGGCCATGATGGATGAGTCGTATCTAGCACATCGTTTGTTTGAAGAATTAAATGACCGCTACATAAGCCGTGTTGGCATGCCACTGATTCCATGGGACATGACATTAGCCAATGTAGTTGCGCATCAACTAGTAGGGGAGGAGCTTGCCAATCGATTAGATTCGATTGTCTATAATACCGTTAACGACATGATGGATGCCGAGCGTCATTATGAAAGTGATGGCTTTAAAGCATTTGTAGAAAAGGAGAAAGGCAACACGACGTCTATTTGGCAGGAATGGCCTTGCATGGGAAAAGCCGCTGGCATTGATTGGGCACTGACCTAAGATTGCTTAAAAAAAGAAATAAAAAAAGCGGCCATGCCGCTTTTTTTATTTCTTTTTTATTCTTGCACTCTAATACGTTCGAAACTTGCAAATCTTGGTAGGCCGCTTTCAGTGAACCCCTGATGAGAGAATGTAATCTCACTGCCAATAGGCGGTGGGGATTGTCGTTCCTTATCTGAAAAACCGGTTCCGATTTTAAACATTTTTCCGTTTTCTAATTCCACCCAAACAGCACCTAACATGTTTTCATATTTGCCACGACCCGCTTGGTATGCAATGACTCTGGCTTCACTGTCTTCTCGAACTTTTACTTTTAATAAATGCTCACTGCGACCCGACTCATAAAGGCTGTTCGGTGTGCGCAACATTAAACCTTCACCGCCTTGCTTAATGACTTCGTCCAATGATTTTTCGATGGCCGCTAGGCTTTCAAGTTTATTCTGTTTGACCCATTGAACATGATTAGCAGGTTGTTTTTCGAGGAGAGCCTTGAGGGTTTGTTGACGGCGCTCAAATGGTTGAGAGCTGTGCGGCAAATCAAATACTTGATAGCTTATTTTTTGCCACTGGCTGTCATCTGGTAATTGATCAAACACAATTTTAGTAACGGTTTGATAGCCACCACGACCCGCCCATAATTCACCATCTAGTGCTTGCGACGGTAATTGAGCTGTAAACCAGTCAGGGGCGTTAATGGGTTTGCCGTTACGAGTCAGTAATTTCTCGCCATTCCAGTAGCAACGAATACCATCGAGTTTTTCACTGCTCCAATAAGCGGTGCCTAACATGACACCATTAAAGTGCTTGGCTAAAACAAGGGGCGCGACGTGGTCTTTTGCGTAAAGCAGACTTGGCAATAATAGACATATTACCAAGCACGTAATAATGAGTGCTTGTGACATGGTTCTTCCTGAACACGATTGTAACTTCCTTAAACAGCACCATATCAAACACCCACTGGATTAGAATAGGTTGATGGTATGAAGTGGCCGTTTTAAACACCCCGTCACACAAAAAGTGCCAAGTAACCCCTATTGCGGCTCATTAAGGTAATCGTTTTTCAATTTCACATAATTGGCCGCTGTGTATTTGAAATAACTTAATTCTTTTTCGTTCAGCTCACGGATGGCTTTGGCAGGCCTGCCCACATATAGATGCCCACTGCGAAGGGTTTTCCCTGGCGGCACCAAGGAGCCAGCACCCAGCACCACTTTATCCTCAATAATTGCGCCATCCATCACCATGGCCTGCATACCGATGAGCACCTCATTGCCTATGGTGCAGCCATGCAGCATGGCCATATGACCAACCGTGACATCATCCCCCAGAATTAAAGGATAACCGCCAGGATTGTAATCACTGGCATGGGTGATATGTAAAATTGAGCCATCTTGAATACTGCAGCGCTGACCAATTTTGATGCTGTGCATATCGCCTCGAATCACGGTGTTCGGCCACACCGAGACATCGTCCCCCAGCACCACATCGCCAATGACAACGGCACGTTCATCCACAAAGACATTGCGACCCAGCACAGGAGCTAGGCCTTTGAAACGGCGAATTGCACTCATAGTATTTCCTCTTATGCTTCACTTAGCATTTGGCCTCTTTTATACACGGCACCTTGAAATACCGCTCAGTGGCCCAACTTTGTAAGTTAGACTGACTTTAACGAATCAATGACTGATGGCAACCATGACACAGACTTTAGAAAATCCCCAAGCGTTACCGAAATTTAATGAAATTCCTGTGGATCAAATCGAGCGCGCCATTACCGCTCACCTAGATGCCAACCTAGATGCCATTAAGACCTTAAGCCAGCAAGCCAATCCTAGCTGGTCAAATCTAGTAGACGTTCTAGAAGAGCTGGACGATACCCTCAGCAAAGCATGGAGTCCTGTGAGCCACCTAAATAGCGTGATGAACAGTGATGAACTGCGCGCGGCATATAACGCTTGCCTGCCCAAACTGTCGGCGTTTAGTACCGAAGTGGGGCAGAACAAAAATCTACAACAGGCTTATCAAACCATTAAAGACAGCCCTGAGTTTGCTCAACTATCTCAGGCTCAGCAAAAGGCCATCAATAACGCGCTACGTGACTTTCATCTTGCTGGGGTGGATTTATCCGATGATAAAAAACAGCGTTATGGTCAAATCAAATCTCGCCTAAGTGAGCTTTCGAGCAAATTTGGTGAAAACGTATTGGACGCCACCAACAAATGGCAAAAGCTGATTACCGATAAAGACCAATTAGCAGGTATACCGGAAAGCTCGCTGGCTGGCTTTGCTCAAACCGCTAAAGCTCAAAACCAAGATGGTTACTTACTGACCTTAGACTTCCCTTGCTACCTGCCGGTCATGACGTACTGCGCCAACCGCAAACTGCGTGAAGAAATGTACACCGCGTTTTCAACCCGAGCATCGGACCAAGGCCCAAATGCAGGCGAATTTGATAATTCGGCCAACATGACCGAAATTCTCAAATTGCGCCATGAGCTGGCAAACTTGCTTGGCTTTGAAAGCTACGCCCATTATTCACTGGCCAGTAAAATGGCCGAATCCCCTGAACAAGTGATCGGTTTCTTAGAAGACCTAGCGGCCAAATCCAAGGCACAAGCGGAGCAAGAATACGCTGAGCTTAAAGCCTTTGCGCAAGAGCAACACGGCGCACAGACCCTAGAACCATGGGATGTCACCTACTACGGAGAAAAACTCAAACAAGCTCGCTACAGCGTCAGCCAAGAAGAAATTCGTCCGTACTTACCAGCCCCTAAGGTACTGGCCGGATTATTTGAAGTGGCCCAACGCTTATTTAATGTGAGCATTGAAGAGGTCACCAACGCCAGTGTTGAAAACGGCGACTTGTATCACCCAGACGCCCAGCTATTTAGTATTTCAAAAGATGGTGAACTGGTGGCCCAGTTTTACCTAGACCTGTATGCCCGCGCCAAAAAGCGTGGCGGCGCATGGATGGATGAATGCCGCGTCCGTCGCACAAAGGCCAATGGCGAGCAACAAATCCCCGTGGCTTATCTTGTGTGTAACTTCACGGCACCGGTGGGCGACCAGCCTGCGTTATTAACCCACGATGAACTGACCACCTTATTCCATGAATTTGGCCATGGCATTCATCACATGCTCACCAAGGTAAACACCGCCGCTGTTAGCGGTATCAATGGTGTCGCCTGGGATGCGGTTGAGCTACCAAGCCAGTTCCTAGAAAACTGGTGCTGGGAGCCAGAAGCATTAGCCTTTATAACTGGCCATGTGGAAACCGGCGAGCCTCTACCCAAAGATCTACTGGATAAAATGCTTGCGGCTAAGCATTTCCAAAATGCCATGATGATGATGCGCCAGCTGGAGTTTTCATTGTTCGACTTTAAGATGCACTTGGAATACAACCCAGAGAACCCACAGCCCATTCAAGACCTGCTCAACGGCGTGCGTGACCAAGTGGCGGTGGTAAAGGCCCCTGAATTTAATCGCTTTCAGCATAGTTTCAGCCACATCTTCGCCGGCGGCTACTCCGCGGGCTATTACAGTTACAAGTGGGCCGAAGTATTAAGCGCCGATGCCTTTAGCCGCTTTGAAGAAGAGGGGATTTTCAATAAAGAAACCGGTGCATCTTTCTTTAATGAAATTCTAAGCCGAGGCGGTGAAGACGACGCTGGCGTGTTATTCGAGAACTTCCGTGGGCGCAAGCCAAGTGTGGAACCCTTGTTGCGACACAGCGGAATCAAAGCCGCTTAACTTAAAGATAATAAGTGGTCCTAAAGAAGGTGCCGGTCATGGGCTAAACCTTCTTTAGGACCGTAATCGATCCACTTTACGGGTATTACCTACCAAGCTCTCAGCTATAAGTGATACCTTGAATCCGCTATAATGGCGGGTAATGTCGACCATGAAAGAGATCACCATGTTCAAAGCAACCAAGCGTTTTATCGCCGGAGCCGTTTGCCCAAAGTGTGCCGAAATGGACAAGCTGGTGATGTACAAAAACGAAGAAGGCCGAGATGTGCGCGAATGCGTAGCCTGTGACTACCGTGACGTCATGAAAAGCGAAGATGAAATGCTGGCCGATGCCAAAGCCGCCGAGCTACAAACCCGCGTTACACCAGAAGGCAAAGCCATTCGTGATGAAGGTGAGCAGGCCATTAAGATTTTTGATGCCATGCCGCCCAGTGATACCAAGCATTAAGAACAGCAAACCCGGTAGGAGTCGAGCCCTGCTCACGATACCTGAATACTCGTTTCAATCTTTTAACTACGGTGGCGATGCATCTAATTTAGATATCAATCACCACCGTTTAGCCGTTAACAAACTAGGCTATGGATTTCGTGAACGCTCTATCTAACTGCTGTAAAACCGCCTCAACCGTAATCAAATCCATGGCATCCGCATGATGCACCCGCTCATGCCAGCCGGCCTCTTCAAACGATTTACCTAAGTAGGTTTCAACCGCTTCTGGGTATACATCCACCGTATAATCTGGGTTTTGATAGGGACCAGACAGACCAGAGCGCGCCACCGCATATAGCCCAATGACTGGCGTTTTCATGGCCACCGCAATATGAGCAGGGCCAGTGTCTGGAGCAATCAAACAATCCACTTCACCTAACAGCGCCGCGATTTGTTTGTGTTTGGTTTTACCCACTAGGTTATCAATGTTCGATTTTGCTAAGGATTCAATCTCTTGCGCTAATTGAATTTCATTTGCAGCAGGGCCGCCGGTGAGCACTACTTGGCAATCGTATTTTTCAACCGCGGCATCAATCAACTGTGCATAGTGTTTGGCTTTCCAAGTACGTTCCGCCTTACTGGCGGCGGCGTTAATGGCCATGTACTTAGGCTTTTTGCGGGTGTCTTTCGCCCATGATTGATCTTCTTCACTGGTGTATAGCTGCCAATCAAAGTCTTGTTTAACTTGCGGAGTATCGGCACCTAAATATTTGGCAAAGCCCATGAAGCCTTCGGCGAGGTGTTCGTTAGCAGGGGGAATTTGTTCTTTCACAAACCACGAATGTAAGTCTTTGGCGCGGCCATTATCAAAGCCGATTTTACGCTTGGCGTTAATATGAGGATAAATCAGGTTGGTACGAAAGCTGGCTTGGGCGGCAATTAAAATATCAAATTCGTATTGTTTAAATAACTTACGCAGCGACAGGTAGTCTTTGATCTTTTGTGGCTTTTTAATGACCAGAAATTCAACGCCCTCTAAGCCTTCTAATAACGGATACACCGCAGAACTTGTAATCCAAGTAATCTTGCAATCCGGCCACGCTTTTTGCAGGGCACGAATCATAGGAATGGCAAGCACCACATCCCCAAGGGCAGACAAACGAAAGAAGGCGATGTTTTTAGGCTGACTCATGACGCTCTGTAACTACAATAGAAAGATCCGAGTATACCTGAATTCACCATGTGTTCACGTCGCTGTCCGCCATTCTCAAAGCCTTTATTGCCGCTGATGCCATGCCCAGTTAAAGTGGCCTGAAACTGACTGCCCCAAGGACGATTCATGATCACGCGCCTCACATCCTGCCTTAGCTATTTATTGCTCGCATGCGCTTCTTATTCTGCCCATAGCTTTGAGTTAACCCCAGAGCAAGTGAACGGCGTGTATCAATTGGCGCAACCTGAGCGCAGTGCCGCTGGGCCAACCCAGCAACTGACCATTGAATACGGTGAAATGAACGGTCAAACCGTTTTGGTCACCGCCAGTTGCCCTAAGTGCCCAGCGGCGGGTTATCGCTTATTAGAGACTGAAACGAAAGAGTTAGGCCGCCCCGTGTTTTTTAATTCATCGGGTATTTATGTGATGGCCTATGATGCCAATACCTTTGTCTCGGTCATGGCGGATGGTCAACTTGGCAAAAAGATTTGGCAAACACTGGTGTATGCCAATGTTTATAGCAAACAAGGCACACCCACCATTGATTTAGCCACGGCTAAACAATTTGTTATTAACGAGTCTAAGCGCTTAATGACCGGCGAAGGCATTGCTGAGTCTGTGGTCACTGGTGGCAACGGCACCTATTACGCGGCCATGAAACACGGCATTGGCAGTGAAGCCTATGATCAGATGGAAGTATTGATTTACCCACAACAAAAAATCGTACTCACCGGCATGAATTGCCGCAGTTGCCGCACCGACAGTTACCACTATGAAAGCGAACTGAGCCAAGCTATTGGCCAACCCGTTTACAAGCTTCGGCATTTAGATCGCTTCTTAATTGAAAATAAAAAAGGTGAGCTATGGTGGACCAATGCTAATTTAGGCAAAACTGTGTGGGGCGATAGCAGCCATTTTAATGTGATCACCCAAGATAAAAACTTTGCGCGTAAACTCACCATCGACAAAGCCGCGCAAACGCAAATCGACAGCACATTCAAACAATACGCCCAACAAGCCAAAGCCGCTGTGGATGCGCGCATTAAACAACAAGACCAGCAGCGCACCGCCAATAATCAATTACCTAAAAAAGGCTTAACCGATTCACAACTGGAACAAGACACCTTCGCCGCCGCCCAAATTTGGGCCCGTAATTATCAATGGCAAGAAACCCTCAAGTACACCTACCTCACTAGCCAAGACTGGAGCATTCTGCGCCATCCACTCACCGGTATTCAAACGGGCCGCCGCATCAATGGCATCATTACCATGGAGCGCAACGATGGTTTATGCAGCTATCAACAAGCGGTTTTTGAACAAGACTTTAATGGCAGAAGCTATCAAAAAACCGTGATGGTGGGCGTGGTGCCAGGGCAGAATAAATTGGATTGTGGGAAGTTGTGATTTTAAATATATCGACCACTTGCAATTTTATCTATCGGAAAAGAATAAAGATATGAGCACGGAAGAACTAATTAACAACCTTCTTTATGAAGAAGAAAGCACAACCCTCGATTTTAAATCAGAGCAATATAAATTTGTAAAAGCTCAAGATAGGGACAAATCTGAATTACTTAAAGATATCCTCGCTTTTGTAAATTCCTGGAGACGAACGGATGCATATATACTTATAGGGGTCGCAGAAGTAAAAGGTGGTAAGTCACTGATTAAGGGAATCGATGATGACCTCGATGATGCCCAATTACAGCAATTTGTTCAGTCAAAAATAAATGCACCTATACATTTTTCATATCAAACAATAGAACAGGAAGGCAAAAAAATTGGTGTTATTACAATACCCGTACAAACTAGACCTATATATTTAAAAAAGAATTTTGCTAATCTTGTAGCTAATACTGTTTACGTTAGAAGAGGCTCGTCCACTACAATTGCTCTACCTGATGAAATTGCCAAAATGGGTTCAAGTGACACAAAAGAAATCAAAAAATCACCAAAGTTAAATACATTTATAGTTAGTGGAGAGCATGATGAAAAACAACTAAATTGTATTGAACAAACAATAATTTTAGCCAAAATACCAAAAGGTAATGATTTCCCAAAATATGGGGATCATGAATATCCGCATCTAATGTCCTCCTCTTTTTTTAACAAAAATAACAGCAAATATTATTCTGAATTTTCAGAATACTTTAGGCAAATGAATTCATTTTTTGCTTTAAGAATCGGGATTAAGAATGATGGTAATTTAGTTGCTCGAGATGTAAAAGCCTATATCGATTTTCAGGGTTTACCTAAAGGCAGTCTTATTTTTCACGAGCGTGATACTCCAGAAAGACCAAATACAGTTTCAGAAATCAGCATTTTAAGAAGTTTAGATTATTCTAATAATTTAAATCGAAACTACGTATTAGAAATCAAAGAAATTCCTAATGGTTATCGCGCTATCTTTAACTTTGGGAAGCTGCAACCTAAAGATACTAAAATATGCTTGGAACACCTTTGTTTGAAAATTACAGATTCATGTCAACCATCTGTAAATGTAACAATATTTTCTGATGACTTAGAAAGTCCCGATAAATCGATTTTAAAAATCAACGTTTGCACAGAAGAAAAAGAGTTTTCAATTAATCAAATCATGCAATTATCCGAATAATTGAGTTTTATGCTTAGCCCGTAGTTTGAGAAGTAAGGAACGAACGCCTTCCAACATTTGAGTCATCGTATTGCGCTTCGCTTATGCCGACCTACCTCTTAAATCATGATTAGCGGAATTCAAAACAAAAGCCCGTCGCGAGCGCCAGTCAGACAAGGTAAAAAAGATTTTTAAGTGAGACGCATAACTCGCCTATGTAACAATCTTAAAAATCTTTTTAACGCCGTATGGCTAAGCGCAGTAGGGCGTAACCATTATTCAACCGTTACGGACTTGGCAAGATTCCTTGGTTGGTCTACGTCGGTCCCGCGCAACACCGCCACGTGGTAGCTCAGCAACTGCAACGGAATGATGTACAAAATCGGTTCCATCAAATCACTGCAAGATGGCATGTTGAGTACCTTCATGTTTTGTGTGCTTTTCACTTTTGATTTTTCATCGGCAAACACAAACAACTCACCGCCACGGGCGCGTACTTCTTCAAGGTTGGATTTTAGTTTATCCAACAATTCGTTTTGTGGTGCCACGGTGACGATTGGCGTGTCTTTATCCACAAGAGCCAATGGGCCGTGTTTTAACTCACCGGCTGGGTAGGCTTCGGCGTGAATATAAGAGATTTCTTTTAGCTTGAGCGCACCTTCCATGGCAATTGGGTACATAGCGCCACGGCCTAGGAACAAGCCATTGTGCTTTTCTGCAAAATCCTGCGCCATCACTTCGATATCTGAGTCCATGGCTAATGCTTTTTCAACTAACTCAGGCAGTTTTAGTAAATCGGCTACAATTTCTTCTTCTACTTGGCGCACCATGCCATGACGACGGCCAAGGGCGATGGTGAGCATCATTAATGCAACCAGCTGCGAAGTGAATGCCTTAGTGGATGCCACGCCAATTTCAGGGCCTGCGTTGGTCATAATGGCCAGATCCGATTCACGTACCAATGAAGAACCCGGTACGTTACAAATGCTTAAGCTGGCGGTAAAACCGATCTCTTTGGCTTTACGTAATGCAGCCAAGGTATCCGCAGTTTCACCTGATTGAGAAATGGTAATAAACAAGCTATTAGGTAAGGCCACGGTTTTACGGTAGCGGTATTCACTGGCCACTTCGATCTGACACGGAATGCCCACTAGGCTTTCGATCCAGTATTTTGCCACCATGCCTGAGTGGTATGAGGTACCACAGGCAATGATTTGTACCGCTTGGGTTTTATCAAATACGTCTTTGGCTTTTGTACCAAAAGCTTGCTCTAACAAATGGGTTTTGCTGATGCGACCTTCAAGGCAGTTACGAATCACCTGTGGCTGCTCGTAAATTTCTTTCATCATGTAATGACGATATTCACCTTTGTCGGCCACACCCATTTTATGTTCAAACACGCTCACATCATGAACCACTTCGGCGTTGTCTTTATCCCAAACGTGTACGTGGTCTGTGGTCAGTTCCGCCACGTCGCCTTCATTTAAGAAGATAAAACGGTCAGTCACTTGCAATAGTGCCAACTGGTCAGAGGCAATGAAGTGCTCGCCAGAGCCCACACCAATGACTAACGGGGAGCCATGACGGGCGGCGACTAACTTGCCCGGATGATCCGCACTGATCACACCCAGTGCATAGGCGCCGTCTAGGCGTTTGATGGTTTCTTTTACCGCATCGGTGAGTGAAGAGGTTTTTTGTAAGTTCTGATGAATTAAATGCACCACCACTTCGGTATCGGTTTGCGATAAAAACTCATAGCCCGCGCCACGTAATTCTTCACGCAGTTCTTCGTAGTTTTCGATGATGCCGTTATGCACAATAGCCAAACGCTCGCCAGACATGTGCGGGTGAGAATTTTCTTCTGATGGCTTTCCGTGAGTGGCCCAGCGGGTGTGGGCAATACCGGTTTTACCAAAGAAAGGGGCAGCAGCAATGCCGTCTTCTAATTCTTTTACTTTACCCATACGACGACAACGCTCGATCACGTTGGCATCGTTTAATACGGCTAAACCTGCGCTGTCGTAACCACGATATTCAAGACGACGCAGACCTTCTAGCAGTATTTCGTTTACATTGCGCTGGGCGATACCGCCGACAATTCCACACATGTTTATGTCCCTAATAATTCAAGGTTTCGCAGTTCACTGGAAACGCTTTTGATTTGCTTGGTCAGACGTCTGGAGTCAGAGATCGGACACTAATAAATTCTATTGATTCTTAATCTTTGAATCAGAAAAGGATTACTTACTATCACGCTTAAACCGTAACGAGCGACAGCAAGACAAGGCATAAATCGTTTCAAATGAGGCGCATAGCTTGCCTATGTAACGAAGTTGAGACGATTTATAACGCCGTATTGTCGAGCGCAGTAGGTTTAACCTTTTGTTGGGCGCTGCCAGTTCAAGTTCACCTGCTTACCACGGGCAACCGCTAGCTTATCGGCTTCAACTTCTTTGGTAATAGTAGAACCCGCACCTACCGTTGCGCCAGCGCCTATTTTAACCGGTGCCACTAATGACGAGTTTGAGCCAATAAATGCTCCGTCGCCAATTTCGGTTTTAAATTTGTTCACACCATCATAATTACAGGTAATGGTGCCCGCACCAATATTGGCACCTTTACCAATCACAGCATCACCAATATAGGTCAGGTGATTCACCTTACTACCTTCACCAATAATGGATTTTTTTACTTCACAAAAATTACCTACTTTCGCACCGTTTTCTAAAACGGCACCCGGGCGCAGGCGAGCGTATGGGCCGATATCACAGCTTTGTTTTACATCCGCATCTTCAATGTGGCTGAATGCTTTTACTTTACTGCCTGCAGCAATGGATGCGTTTTTAATAATGCAGTTAGCTTCAATATGCACACCATCGCCCAGCACCACTTGGCCTTCTAGAATGACGTTGGCATCAATCACCACATCACGCCCAACTTTCACGCCAAGGGTATTACCTGGGCGAATGTCTAAACGGGCAGGGTCTAATACTGTCACCCCTTGTGTCATTAAATCGTGTACTAAGCGGGCTTGATACCAACGCTCTAGTTCCGCTTGTTGCGCTCGATTGTTCACCCCAAAGGTTTCTTCGGCGAATTCTGGCTGTAAGGTTTCAACCTCGATGCCCGCAGCCACTGACATGGCAATCACATCCGTGAGATAGTATTCACCTTGGGCATTGTTATTAGACAATTTAGGTAACCACTCATGTAACTTTTGGGTAGGTACTGACAATATGCCGGTATTCACTTCTTGAATGGTCAGCTCAGTCTCGTTGGCATCTTTGTGCTCAACGATGGCTTTTACCTTGTGGTTAGCATCACGCACAATACGACCGTAACCGCTTGGGTCGTCCATGTTAACGGTTAGCAGCCCAACATTACCCTGCTGGGTGATTTTGATCAGTGCATCTAACGTGTCACTTTGGATTAAGGGTACGTCGCCGTACAAAATCAGAGTGGTGCCTGATGGGGCTAAGTTTTCAAGGGCCATCATTACCGCGTGGCCTGTGCCTTTTTGCTCGGCTTGCAGGGCAAATTGAATATCCGATTCATCGCCAAACTGGGCTTTTACTTGCTCAGCACCATGACCCACTACTACGTGCATAGCATTGGCACTGACTTTACGGGCGCTATCAATCACATGGCCTAACATGGGCTTACCCGCAATTGGGTGCAATACTTTCGGTAAATCCGATTTCATACGGGAGCCTTGCCCCGCCGCTAAAATAACCACATCGATCATTGTTAATCTCTATCTTCCGTTAATGGCCGTGTCTTAAAACAGTCATATTCGCTGCTCTAGGCATTCCATTTTATTAGGCCATATGTCAAATCTTGCCTGACACTAAATAAAAAAGGTTGTTCAGTCTATTGAGTTTGTTAGGATTTACAATCCACTTTGTCACAAATTAAATGACAACAATGAAGTTAAACAGTCTGACACAACTTGGCTTAACCGAGCGAGAAATCGCGGTTTATCACAGCTTGCTTACGCTAGGGCCTGCATCTATTCGAGACCTGGCCGCTAAAGCGCAATTAAACCGCGGCACCACTTATGAAACCCTTAAGATATTGGTGAGTAAGGGCATTGTTAATTATCTGCCCAAAGGCAAGCGCCGCGTGTTTCAAGCTGAAGATCCTGAGCGTTTATTAGATTTGGCCGAGCAAAAACGTCAAAGCTTAGAGCAAACATTGCTCGAACTTAAAACCGATATCATTCCAGGGCTCAAGCACCTTAAGACGGACATGGTAGCGGGTAACGTGCGTTTTTATGAGGGTGACGATGGGGTAGAGTTGATACTTCGAGACATCTTAAGCAGTGTGGATCGCAGCAAACAAAAACAATACAGTGTCATATCGACTCAGGCCTTACGCGAACACCTATACAGGCCTTTCCCAACCTTCACTAAACAACGTGTGGCCAAAAATATAAAGGTGCGAGTCATTGCCATTGGTGACGGTGGTGATGAAGCAGAGCTGGCAGAACGTAAATGGCTTAAAGGTAAGGGGGATGCTTCTTATATTGCGATTTATCCACCCAAGGTGGCCATGATCAGCCTAGCGGATAACAACTATCCAGTAGTGGTGGTGATTGATAGCGACGCCATCGCTGGCACACAGCAGATGATGTTTGATACATTGTGGGCGGCTTTATAAATAACCATGGAATTAGTTAATAAAAAAGCCGCTCAATGAGCGGCTTTTTTGTTATTAGGCAAGGCCAAGATCACTGAGCAAACTCAGGACAGGTTTGCTCTTGTATCTCTTTTAAGTCGTACTGCATGTATCCAGCTTCACCAAATACATCCGTACCGTTGAGATAATATTTACCGGCTTCTTCATTTGGGTTGGTAATGTCATAACCCAGCACTTTGGCCACCTGAAGACTAATCAAATAGTGATTAGGCATACAGCCCAGCTCATTTTTCAATCGACTAATTTCAGCTTGATCAATGCCTACCCCATAAAACATAAACGGAACACGTGCCATATCAATATCCACGGCATTGTGACCAAAACGGCCACCTTGTCCGGTTAACTCACCATGATCTGGGGTAAAAAAGATGTAGGTTGGCTTGCCTGAGTCTTTAAAGAACTCATAAATATCGGCGATCACTTTTTGCGTGTACAGCACGGAATTGTCATAGCTGTTGAGCATGTATGATTCATAGGGCTGACCCTCTACCGGATACACCTCTTGAGACTGTGGATAGTTATCCACATAAGGTGCATGCGTGCTGCGCATATGCAAGGTAATGAATTGGGGCTTGTCGTAGTCTAGGTTCATAGACTTCAATTCAAGCAATAGGCGATCATCGTATTCACCGTCATAACTCAATAAGTGTTTATCTTCTTTCCATGAATCTACATCGCCTAATGAAAACGCATAAGTTAACCCACCTGCGTTTTTCTGCGTAGTAATATAGTGGGTCTCATAACCTTGGCGTTTCGCTAAACGAAACAACGCGGTATCCATTTTACTGATGTGCGCCGTATTGTTCGGCTCATAAACCGTATTAAAGAATAAACTTAATGAAACCCGCGTCGATACCGCACTTGAAATAGCTGGGGTAAAAAAGAAGTTAGGGTCGCCTTTATACTTCATAAGGTCAGGGTTGGTATCACGCTCATAACCATAAAGCGCCATATTGTAATAGCTTAAGCTCTCTCCCATTAGCACCACAACGTTCGCATCAGCAGGCTGATTTTTAGTGATTTGATAGGGGTCATAGCTTGGCATTTCTTTGCGTAAACCGGCCAGTATTTTTAACTGGCGAGCAGTAAAAAATGACACACTGTATAAGCCGTTTTTCATGGCAGAGTGGGCAATATTTGGCTGATACTTCTGAGAGGCCTCTGAGCGCAAAGACTGTAAAAAGGGTAACGTCAGCAACAGAGCAAATAGCACCCAAATATACGGCACGGTGAAACTGGTTTTATAAAACCGGTTATACGTAAAATACGCCAATCCATAAAACGCCATAGATAAAAAGAACGCCGGCAGCATAAATTTCAGACCATCAGCAAAGCCTATCAACGCATCGTGCATTTCCCCCATCATCAACACCATATCAAAGGCACTGTAAAACCCTCCGAAATACGTGAAATACATAAGCTGAGTGGCTTGCATCAAGGCCAAAATAAGCAGTACCGCCTTATTAAATCTGGGGGTAGGGCTTAATAACATGAAGACCATCAACACCAAGGTGATCACGATGCTTTTGAAATCATATCCAGCTAAGTAGTTATGATTGAACCAGCCGTAAATGACATCAGGTAAGATGACGAATACCCAGAGGGCCGCCAATATTAATAGAGAGTGTTTAATTCTTTGCACGGGGAACTCGGAGTTTAAATGTTTCAGTATTGTAATAAACTTTATCTACGACAGCACTGTATTGTGAAAGAATCCTATTCTTAAAAGAATAACGCTTACCCAATTTTTCGCGGATCTGTTGCAGAGTACGAATCTGCGCCATGCCAATTTCATAAGAATGCAAGCTGAGACACAGCCTGCTCAACAAATTACAAGCACAAAAAAACCCGCCTAAGCGGGTTCTTTTATCTGAATAAACATTAATTAAAAAATTAACGCTTACCCAATTTTTCGCGGATCTGCTGCAGAGTGCGAATCTGTGCAATGGATTCCGCAAGCTGAGAGGCAGCACGAGAATAATCAAAATCACCGCTTTGATTTTCAAGTGCTTGCTCAGCGTGTTTTTTCGCTTCAAGCGCAGCTGCTTCGTCGATATTGTCAGCGCGTAACGCGGTGTCTGCTAATACAGTCACAGAGTTAGGCTGAACTTCTAAGAAGCCACCTGATACGTAGAAGATTTCCTCTTCACCGTTCTGTTTTTTAACACGAACGGGGCCTGGCTCAAGTTTGGTCATCAGTGCCGCGTGACCAGGTAAAATACCTAGTTCACCGCTGGCACCCGATGCCACTACAATTTCAACCAAGCCAGAGAAGATAGCCTCTTCAGCGCTAACGATATCGCAGTGAACCGTCATTGCCATAGCTTTCTCTCCTATTAGAAGGTTTTAGCTTTCTCGATTGCTTCTTCGATTGTACCTACCATGTAGAACGCTTGCTCTGGTAGAGAATCGAATTCACCTTCAAGAATACCTTTAAAGCCACGGATCGTTTCTTTCAACGATACGTACTTACCAGGTGCGCCTGTAAAGATTTCTGCCACGTGGAAAGGCTGAGACAAGAAACGCTCAATCTTACGTGCACGAGATACAGTTTGCTTATCTTCTTCAGATAGCTCATCCATACCTAGAATGGCAATGATATCTTTCAGTTCTTTGTAACGCTGCAATACCGTTTGAACGCCACGAGCGATGTCGTAGTGCTCTTGACCAATTACTAGAGGATCTAACTGACGAGAGGTAGAGTCTAGAGGGTCGATTGCAGGGTAGATACCTTTAGAAGCGATTTCACGAGACAGAGATACAGTAGAGTCCAAGTGAGCGAACGTCGTCGCTGGGCTTGGATCCGTCATATCATCCGCAGGTACATATACCGCTTGGATAGAGGTGATCGAACCAGTTTTAGTCGAGGTAATACGCTCTTGAAGTACACCCATCTCTTCAGCAAGAGTTGGCTGGTAACCTACCGCAGAAGGCATACGACCTAGAAGTGCAGATACTTCAGTACCCGCAAGTGTGTAACGGTAAATGTTATCTACGAAAAGTAGAACGTCTTTACCTTCGTCACGGAATTTCTCAGCCATGGTTAGACCAGTCAACGCTACGCGTAAACGGTTACCTGGAGGCTCATTCATTTGTCCGTAAACCATCGCTACTTTAGATTTGGTTTTGTCGTCTAGGTTTACAACACCAGACTCAGCCATTTCGTAGTAGAAATCGTTACCTTCACGAGTACGCTCACCAACACCAGCGAATACAGATAAACCTGAGTGCGCTTTTGCGATGTTGTTGATTAATTCCATCATGTTTACAGTTTTACCAACACCGGCACCACCGAACAGACCTACTTTACCACCCTTAGCGAATGGGCAAACCAAGTCGATTACTTTAATACCAGTCTCTAGCAAATCTGTAGAGTTAGCTTGTTCATCGAAAGATGGGGCTTTACGGTGGATAGAAGCAACTTCTTTCTCACCAATTTCGCCACACTCATCGATAGGACGGCCAAGCACGTCCATGATACGACCTAGTGTTTCAAGACCAACTGGTACTTGAATCGGGCCGTTTGTGTTTTCAGCTGTTAAACCGCGCTTTAGGCCTTCTGTAGAACCCATGGCGATGGTACGTACGATACCGTCACCTAGCTGTTGTTGAACTTCTAGCGTGATTTCTCCGCCTTCAACTTTAAGCGCGTCATATACTTTTGGTACTGAATCGCGTGGGAATTCCACGTCGATTACAGCGCCGATGATCTGTACGACCTTTCCGCTACTCATTGTTAAATCCTCTTATAAACCTTTAATCTGCAAGCCTATACCGCTGCTGCGCCACTACAGATCTCAGAGATCTCTTGTGTAATCGCAGCCTGACGAGCCTTGTTGTATAACAAGTTAAGCTCTTTAATGAAGTCACCCGCATTGTCGGTTGCGGCTTTCATCGCCAACATCCTTGCAGCCATCTCACACGCTGTGTTTTCCACAACGGCTTGATACACTTGTGATTCCATGTAACGAACCAATAAATCGTCAAGCAGTAGCTCGGCGTCTGGCTCGTAGATGTAATCCCAATGGCCACTCAATGCTTTATCTTGCTTAGCTTCAAGCGGTAAAAGTTGTCTAACGGTTGGTTTTTGCGTCATGGTGTTAACGAACTCATTACCCGCTATATATAAGCGGTCAATTTCGCCGTTATCAAATGCATCTAGCATCACCTTAACGCTACCGATTAAATCATGTACTGCTGGCGCATCACCCAGGTGGGTTTTGGCTGCAACAACATTGCCTCCGAAGCTCTTGAAGAACGAAACACCTTTTTGGCCAATGGCGCAAATATCCACTTCAACGTTGTCGTTGTGGAACTGTTTCATTTCTTTCATCAAGCTACGTAGCAAGTTGGTGTTTAAGCCACCACATAGGCCACGGTCAGAAGTAATTACGATGTAACCAACGCGCTTTACTTCTCGCTCTTGCAGATAGGCATGACGGTATTCACTGGTAGCACTGGCCACATGGCCCACTACCGCGCGGATTTTTTCCGCATATGGACGGCCAGCAGACATACGAGTTTGCGCTTTACGCATTTTCGATGCTGCTACCATTTCCATTGCAGATGTAATCTTGCGCGTATTGTTAATACTGCCGATTTTCTGCTTAATCTCTTTTCCGACTGCCATATGACTGCCCCTATTATCTACTCGGCGAACCGACTAAGCCGAAGCTTAGTAGGTTTGAGTTGCCTTAAATTTCTCAAGTAAGTCTTTAAGACCATTCTTCTCATCGTCGCCGAACTTGCCAGCACCGTTAATCAGATTAACTAGGTCTTTGAACTCTGCGTGGGCGTAAGAAAGAAGAGCAGCTTCGAAGTCTGCGATTTTTTCTACGGCTACGTCTTTTAGATAACCTTCGTTTGCAGCGAATAGCATAATGGCCATTTCAGCTACAGACATTGGCGCGTACTGTTTCTGCTTCATTAGTTCAGTAACAGTTTTACCGTGCTCAAGCTGGGCACGAGTCGCGTCATCTAGGTCAGATGCGAAGGCAGCAAACGCTGCTAGTTCACGATACTGAGCCAAGGCTAGACGGATACCACCACCTAATTTAGAGATGATCTTAGTTTGTGCAGAACCACCAACACGCGATACAGAGATACCGGCGTTCATTGCAGGACGAATACCCGCATTGAATAGGTTAGTTTCTAAGAAGATCTGACCATCAGTAATGGAGATAACGTTAGTTGGTACGAACGCAGATACGTCACCACCTTGAGTTTCGATGATCGGTAATGCCGTTAAAGAACCGGTTTTACCTTTCACTTCACCATTGGTGAACTGCTCAACGTAGTTCGCATTTACGCGAGATGCACGCTCTAGTAGACGAGAGTGCAAATAGAATACGTCACCAGGGTATGCTTCACGACCAGGAGGACGTTTCAATAGCAATGAAATTTGACGGTAAGCCCAAGCTTGTTTCGTCAAATCATCATATACGATCAGTGCGTCTTCACCGCGGTCACGGAAGTATTCACCCATTGCACAACCAGCGTATGGCGATAAGAACTGCATAGAAGCAGGATCAGATGCAGAAGCGGCCACGATAATGGTGTTTTCCATTGCGCCGTGCTCTTCAAGTTTACGAACAACGTTCGCGATTGAAGATTGCTTCTGACCGATGGCTACATATACACACTTAATGCCAGAGTCTTTTTGGTTGATGATCGCATCGATTGCCATCGCTGTTTTACCAGTCTGACGGTCACCGATGATAAGTTCACGCTGGCCACGGCCAACAGGAACCATTGCATCCACTGATTTATAACCAGTTTGCACAGGTTGATCTACCGATTTACGAGAAATTACGCCTGGAGCAATACGTTCTACTGGAGAAGTCGTTTTTGCTTCAATTGGGCCTTTCCCGTCAATTGGGTTACCAAGAGCGTCAACCACACGGCCTAGTAGTTCAGGACCAGTTGGTACTTCAAGGATACGACCAGTACAACGAGCCTTTTGGCCTTCTTGTAGTGGAAGGTAATCACCCAATACGATGGCGCCTACAGAATCACGCTCTAAGTTAAGAGCCATGCCGTATAGGCCGCCATCAAATTCAATCATTTCGCCGTACATTACGTCGGCTAGTCCGTGGATACGCACGATACCGTCAGCGACGGATACAATGGTACCTTCGGTGCGAGCTTCAGAAGACGTATCAAGTTTCTCGATACGGCTTTTGATCACATCGCTAATTTCGCTAGGATTTAGTTGCTGCATGCTTTATCCCTCAAACTCAGGAGTTCATCGCTTCGGCTAACTTGGCCAACTTGCCTTTAAGCGTACCGTCGATCACCATATCACCCGCACGGATGATGGCGCCGCCTACTAATGTTGAATCAACAGAAGTAGTTACACGTACGTCTTTATCAAGTTTGACTTTGAGAGCTTGAGTCAATTTTTGCTTAGTATCGTCCGTTACTTCGAAAGCGGAGATGATTTCTACATCTACGGCTTTTTCTAGCTCGGCCTTCAAGTGCTCAAATTGCTCGAAAATTTGTGGTAGTAGGGAAATACGCTTGTTTTCCGCTAGAACGTTAACCAGGTTTTGGCCTGATTCGTTCAAAATATCACCACAAACATCGATAAATGTTTGAGCTTGCTGTGCGCCCGTAAGACTAGGGTTAGATAAAACGTCTTCTACCTGGTCTTGTTGGGCGACATTGCTGGCGACTGAAAGCATGGTAGACCATGCTTGCAAGTTGCCAGCGTCAACAGCTGCTTGGAAGGCTGCTTTCGCGTATGGACGTGCCAATGTTGAAAGTTCAGCCATGGTAAACCTCGCTTATAGCTCTTCTGCCAATTTATCAAGAAGCGCGTTGTGCTTCTCAACATCAATTGAGGTTTCCAGGATTTTAGAAGCGCCGGCGACTGCTAGTGCTGAAACTCGAGTACGTAGAGTTTCTTTCGCGCGGTTAACTTCTTGATCAATTTCCGCTTGAGCTGCGGCTTTAAGACGCTCACCTTCTTGACGAGCCGTTTCTTTGGCTTCATCAATAATTTGGGTAGCGCGCTTGTTCGCTTGCTCAATGACCTGGGCAGCTTGCTCTTTTGCTTCACGCATCTGAGAAGTGGCTTTTTCTTGAGCCAATTTCAGGTCACGTTCAGCGCGGTTTGCTGCGTCCAAACCATCCGCAATTTTCTTTGCACGTTCTTGCATTGCATTGATTAGCGGAGGCCAAACAAATTTCATGCAGAAGGCAACGAAAACAGCAAAGGCGATGATCTGGCCGATCAGAGTCAAATTAATATTCACGCCTTAGTCCTCTAATTCGTTGTTTTGTAGTTGTATAGTTAAAAATTAACCTGCAACAACGAAGATAAGGTACATAGCGATACCAACACCGATCATAGGCACAGCATCAAGTAGACCAGCCATTAGGAAGGTTTTAGTTTGAAGTTGTGGACCTAGCTCAGGTTGACGAGCTGTAGATTCTAAAAGCTTACCGCCAAGAAGAGCAAAGCCGATACCAGTGCCTAGTGCACCAAGACCGATCATGATTGCGGCTGCGATGTAAATCATTTCCATAGTAGTTTCCTATTTAAGGTTAGGGTTAAGGTTAAAATTAACGGTTAAGTTAAAGGGTTAAAAATCGTTTTCAGTTCAGTTCAAACATCCAAGGCTTACGCTAGTAAGCCTTAACGTCATCGCCTAGTGATCTTCGTGAGCCATGCTCATATATACAATTGTCAGCATCATAAAAATGAATGCTTGTAGTGTAATTACTAGGATATGGAATACTGCCCATGCCCACTGTAACGCACCACCGAAAATACCCATTGCTAGACCGGCTGAGAACATGAGCGCGATCAAAATGAATATCATCTCACCTGCATACATGTTACCGAATAAACGCAGTGCTAGAGAGATAGGCTTAGCAATCAAGCCTAGTACTTCTAGAGTAAAGTTCACTGGAATAAACAGAGCTTGTACAAGCGGATTCTTAGCATTAAATGGGTGCAGTGTTAATTCACCCACAAAGCCGCCGATGCCTTTTACTTTGATGCCGTAGAAGATCATTAGGGCAAATACTGAAAGCGCAAGGCCGGCAGTGATGTTTGGATCGGTAGACGGTACGATTTTCATGAAAGCATGGTGAGGGTCATTACCCGCAGCGGCCCATGATAGTTCGAACAATTTAGGTACGATGTCCACAGGAATCAAATCCATTAGGTTCATCATAAATACCCAAGTAAAGATGGTTAAAGAAAGCGGGCCTACAAGAGGATTGCGACCGTGGAAGCTCTCTTTTACAGTGTTATCCACAAATTCAACAAGGCTTTCAACGAAGTTTTGCATACCTGAAGGTACGCCAGTGGTTACACTTTTAGCAGCACGCCAAAAGATGAACATGAGCAAAGCACCTAGGCCAATAGACCATGCCAAGCTATCTACGTGAACAGCCATAAAACCCATGTCGCCGGCTTCTTGTGCTGTTTGTGCAAGAGTCCAAGAACTCTCAGTCATAACGGTACCATCTGCACGCTCATAACCAGCCGGCAGTTCGCCGTAGGTTAAATTGGTAAGATGGTGTTTTATGTAGTCGGTAGAGGAAGTACCTGCCATATGCCACACTCTTCTTTTAAAGGTTTATAAATTTGCAATTCTTGATGCGAAAACGCTCGTGGCCTGCACAGCAATAAACGCACTGAACAACGCCAAAAAATCCACAGGGTTTATCAGCTTAAACGCCGCCGCAAACCCAATTGCGGTTAACACGATTTTCCAAGTACCGCCCTGATATAGTGAACGCAGTACGTAATCTATCTGTCGTGCCCCGCTGTATTTAAATGCTTTGTATATAAAGTAGGCATTTGGGACGGTACATATCATGCCGCCCGCCAACGCTGAGACCGCAGCCTCTTGGCTTTTCAACATAAACAAGAGGGCGATTAAGCCGCTCAACCCCAGTTGAAACAGGGTGATCCTAAATACCGGAGGGCGCTGTATGGTCTGACTCACGCTCTCTCCAATGGCTAACTGCGCCAATTACCGCTAATGATTTAGATCAATTACCCAAAAATAGGCGGGCAGAATTATATTGGCTATACCGCTTAGCTTCAACCGACCATTCACTTTATTCGCATTTAAATTGGGCATTTTCGGCCCACCCTAATTTACCTTTGCACAAAAAACGAGCAAAGTGACGGCAGTTTAGATGGCTTATAAGTCTTAAGCAATGAAATAAGCGGCCACCTTTGTAACGGTGGCCAGTTATACGCAGGCTTACTTGATGTGGTTTAAGATGCCGTCGAGTTCGTCGAGACTAGAATAGCTAATGACCAGCTTGCCCTGGCCCTTGGCATTGTGTTTTAACTCAACTTTTGCACCTAAGCGCTCGCCTAGGCTGCCTTCAAGACGTTGGATATTGGGGTCAAGCTTTGGCTTGGCAGTTGATGATTTTTGCTCGTGCCAGGTGCGCACTAAGGCTTCTGTTTGGCGCACGGTGAAGGCTTTCGCGACCACCTGACGAGCGGCTTCGCTTTGGTGCTCCCCTTGTAGGCCAAGCAATGCACGGGCGTGACCCATTTCGATGTCGCCATGCTCAAGTAGGGTACGCACATCGTCATTAAGGTTCATTAAACGCAGTAAGTTGGTCACGGTCACGCGACTTTTACCCACAGCGTCGGCCACTTGCTGCTGGGTCAGCTCAAACTCCACCTGCAAACGGTGCAAAGCAACCGCTTCTTCCATTGGGTTGAGGTTTTCGCGTTGGATGTTTTCAATCAGAGCCATGGCGATGGCCGCTTCATCGGCTACATCACGAATGATGGCAGGCACCTCGTGTAAACCCGCCATTTGCGCGGCACGCCAGCGGCGCTCACCGGCGATGATTTCGTACTTGCTGTTGGCACTGGTAGGGGAAATAGCACGCACCACGATTGGCTGCATGATGCCTTGTGCTTTAATCGAAGCGGCCAGCTCTTCTAGCCCTTCAGGGTGCATATCTTTACGGGGCTGATACTGACCCGGTTGAAGGTATTCAACCGGCACCTGCTTAAGAACATCTTTGCTGAAGGCGGTTTCCGTTTCAGGGGCTTGTGTTTGTTCATTACTGCTTTGACTGGCTGCACCTGCCAATAGGGCATCCAAACCCATTCCACCTAATCCACGTTTTTTTGCCATGTTCTTGTTGCCGCTTATATAAAGGAAATATTAATGTGCTACCGATTTGGATTTGTTTTTACGATTTACTTCACCCGCTAAGGCCAAATACGCTACCGCGCCTCGCGAGGTTTTATCATAACACAGCACAGGTATGCCATAGCTTGGGGCTTCGGCTAAACGAATATTACGAGGGATAACCGTGCCGTAAACTTTATCACCAAAATGATTAATGAGCTGGGCCGATACATCGGTGGTTAAACTGGCCCTCGGGTCATACATGGTGCGTAATAGACCGTCGATCTCAAGTTCTGGGTTGATCTGCTTGATGCGCTCAATGGTGCTCATCAACGCACTCAAACCTTCCAGTGCATAGTACTCGCATTGCATAGGAATAATAATGCCATCGGCTGCCACAAAGGCATTAACCGTTAACATGTTTAGTGAAGGCGGGCAGTCGATCAAAATATAATCGTACTGATCTTTAACCGCATCTAGCGCCATTTTTAAGCGACGCTCTTTGTTGTCCAGCTCCATTAAGGCCACTTCAGCTGCGGTTAAGTCGCCGTTGGCTGGAATCACATCATAGCCCGCGGGATCCGTTGCCACTTTCACTTCACTTACGGGTGTGCCTTCAACTAATAAATCGTATACAGACAACTCAAGCTCATGCTTATTCACGCCACTGCCCATGGTGGCATTACCTTGAGGGTCTAAATCTATCACCAACACTTTACGCTTGGTGGCCACCAAGGACGCGGACAAGTTTACCGTGGTCGTGGTTTTACCCACACCGCCTTTTTGATTGGCTACCGCAATGATTCGACCCAATTGAAACACCTTTTTGTCAGGCGTCAGTGACGCTATTTATTCTTTTATTTGTGGGAGGGTGCTTACGCGCGACGGTTATGAATGTTCTCGTCGCGCGCAAGCACCCTCCCACATGAATTAAAAAATCATTCGACTGTGCGTTCTAGATTTTCTTAATTTTAACCAAGTGACGTTCCCCTTCTTCCCCAGGAACGTGCAAAGCAAAACAGTCTACCACAGTCACACGATCATCCAATTGCTGTATTTCACCCTCTGGGTAAATGCCTTTCATGGCGTAAAAATAGCCACCAGGTTTGAGTAGATGAATACTGCCATCCACCATGTCTTTTAACGTGGCAAACGCGCGGGAGGTGATGGCATCAAACAACGGCGCTTCAAATGACTCGATTCGGGACTGAACCGGCGTCATATTGGCCAATTTAAGCTCAATTTTGCTCTGGGTTAAGAAGCGTGTTTTTTTGCCGTTGCTATCCAGCAAGGTGAATTCCTTCTCTGGGAAACAAATGGACATGGGGATACCCGGCAAACCTGGGCCCGTACCCACGTCTAAAATACGCTCGCCCGTTATGTGCGGAATAATACTTAAGCTATCGAGCAAATGACGGCTGATCATTTCTTGCGGATCACGCACTGCGGTTAAGTTATAGGCTTTATTCCACTTTACTAGCAGGGCGTGGTAAGCCAATAACAGGTCGATTTTTTCATCGCTTAATTCTAAGCCTTGCTTAATAAGGCCCGTGTTTAGAAGAGCTTTGTACATGGAAATCCTAGAGGTATTTCAAACCTGTAGGAGACTGCTTGCAGGCGATAACTTTGGTATATCTTATCGCCTGCAAACAGCCTCCTACACAATTATGCGCTTTGCTTTTGCACGCTGTGATGCTTTTTCAAATAGATTAACAACTGACTCAGCGCAGCGGGGGTGACCCCTTGAATGCGGCTGGCACTGCCTAAGGTTTCCGGCTGCATCGTTGACAGTTTTTGCACAATCTCATTGCTTAAACCGCCCACTTTGGAATAGTCCAATTCTTTAGGTAATAAGGTGCCTTCGTAGCGACGCATCTGCTCGATCTCTTCAAGCTGGCGCACGATATAGCCTTCGTATTTTGCGGCAATTTGCACTTGCTCAGAGACTTGTGGGTCAGCTACCGCTTCACCTTTTAAATTGGCCAAATCCTTGTATTCAATTTCAGGGCGCTTTAGCAAATCCATTAAACTGTATTCACGGGTTAACGGGGTTTTAACCAAGTCATCTAGCTGCTTAGCCTCTGCGCTATTTGGCTGAATCCAAGTGCTTTTTAAGCGCTGAGTTTCACGTTCAATGGCTTCACGTTTTTCACAAAACGCTGCCCAGCGCTCATCGCCCACCAAGCCCAGCTCGCGGCCTTTTTCGGTTAGACGCAAATCGGCATTGTCTTCACGAAGTATCAAACGGTACTCCGCACGGGAGGTAAACATACGATAAGGCTCGTTAGTACCCATGGTGATCAAGTCATCCACAAGCACACCCAGATACGCTTCATCACGACGCGGATACCAGGCGTCTTTTTCCATGCTGCGCAGGGCCGCATTGGTGCCTGCCAACAAACCTTGTGCTCCGGCTTCTTCATAACCGGTAGTGCCGTTGATTTGGCCAGCGAAGAACAAACCATTCATATGCTTGGTTTCTAAGCTGTGTTTTAGATCCTGTGGATTAAAGAAATCGTATTCGATGGCATAACCTGGGCGGGTTATATGGGCGTTTTCAAAGCCCTTCATGCTGTGGATAAGCGCCACCTGTACATCAAACGGCAAGCTGGTGCTGATGCCGTTAGGGTATAACTCGTGAGTAGATAAGCCTTCTGGCTCCACAAATATTTGGTGTGAGTTTTTATCCGCAAAACGCATGACCTTGTCTTCAATAGACGGACAATAGCGAGGACCCACTCCTTCTATAACGCCTGAATACATTGGGCTGCGGTCTAAACCACCCCGAATAATGTCGTGGGTTTTTTCATTGGTATGGGTAATAAAACAGTCGATCTGCTCTGGGTGATCCGCTTGGCTACCCATGAATGACATCACCGGCGTGATGGCATCACCGGGCTGGCGCTGCATCACGGAGAAATCCACACTGCGCGCATCAATACGAGCAGGGGTACCAGTTTTTAAACGGCCCACATTAAACGGTAATTCACGTAAACGCTTAGATAGAGCATTAGACGGTGGATCGCCTGCACGGCCCCCTTGATAGTTATCCAAACCAATGTGGATAACCCCACCTAAGAAGGTACCTGTGGTTAATACCACAGAATCCGCATATATCTTGATGCCCGCTTGGGTCACGACACCTTTTACGGTATCACCTTCAACGATCAAATCGTCACAGGCTTGTTGGAAAAACTCTAGATTAGGCTGGTTTTCCACAATCTCACGAATAGCCGCTTTATATAAAGCACGGTCGGCTTGAGCACGGGTAGCTCGAACCGCAGGGCCTTTACGACTATTAAGCGTACGGAACTGAATACCGCCTTTATCCGTGGCGCGCGCCATGGCGCCATCAAAGGCATCAATTTCTTTCACTAGGTGGGACTTACCAATGCCACCAATGGCTGGGTTACAAGACATTACCCCAACGGTTTCAATACTGTGGGTAATTAATAGGGTTTTACAGCCCATACGCGCAGCCGCCAAGCAGGCCTCGGTACCAGCATGGCCACCGCCCACTACAATCACGTCATAACGCTTTGGAAAATCCACGCAATCACCTCTGCACATACCAAAAAAAGCAATAAACCTGATTATTTATTGCTCAAAAATTCACCAGGGCGGGCATTATATAGATAGGGGGCTTTATACGCTAGACACAACGCGTAACAGATCACGCTAATGCGCTGATAGGCTAGATTTTAACCGGCACATCTCGCTAAACTGCCGTGGTATCTCACTTAATTGGTTAAACTCCTATGAAAAACACGGCTTTGGTTTTACTCACACTGTCTTTATTAGCAGGCTGCTCGGGTCTTCGCACCACCGATCAAACCTTCATGGCCCATGCTGAAAACTTCAACTTTCTCTTTTTACAAATCCCAGGCGGGGACAGTCAAGAGAGGGCAATGGCATTAATGCCAGAGCGTGCCCAAATAGATACCTTAATCAGCACTCCGGACGATATGACCAGCTTTCTGGGGGTACTCAACCGTATTATTGGTATCGACTACACCACGATTAATGGTCGGATAACTCCAATTGATTCACAGGTTATCTCACCCATGCCTGTTGATAAGATGCCGCAGACCTCTTTTACACACTAAAAAGTATCCACACACAACTACACGCCTGTCCTGAGAAATTAATCAGGGTCATTTTTGTTAATTGGCTTGTTTATCCACAAAAGTGGATAACCAAGCCTTTATAAGCCTCAAAAGCGATTATCCACAGCTTAATATTTAAGTTACCCACACTCATTAACAGGTTACTCACAGGCTTTTTTTGTCCAGCTTACGCACTTTTTTATCCATGGACGGACAAAAGTCGCAAATAAAATATCCGCTTCAGCTTCATTCATCCCAAGCATAATCAGACGATAACTACATCTTATGCACAGAGTTTAAATCTGTGGACATATTTGTTCTGGTCTAATATTGATGTACCTGTCGTATAACAAATGAATTCATCCGCAATTAATCATGTCAAAAAACTAAGGATCCCATCATGCTTAAACCTTCACACTTTTTAATAGCGTGTTGCTGTTTACTGCTCAGCGCATGCAGCCAAAACACAGAACCCAAGCTGACCTTGCATGTATTTGAATGTGGCAACATAGAAGTAAAAGACATTTCAATTTTCTCCCCTGGTGTGGATGAAGGAAAAACCAAGTTTTTAACCAACAGCTGCTATCTCATTCAACACGAAAAAGGCACTATGATTTGGGATACAGGCCTACCGGATGCACTTGAAGGTAAAGGCGGCGAAGCCTTTGGCGGTAAATTATTACTCACCGTCACTAACCCGCTTTCTAAACAACTCGGTGAAATTAATGTGAATCCGCAGCAAGTGGACTTCATTGGTATCTCTCATTTCCATGGGGATCACACAGGCAATGCAAACTTATTTGAAAATGCATCCTTGTTTATTCAGCAAGCGGAATACGATGCGGCATTCGGTGAGGACCCCACTAAATTTGGTTTTAATCCGCCAAGTTACGCACAGCTCGATAAAAGTAAAATCAAAGTGCTCGACGGCGACCATGATGTCTTTGGCGACGGTTCAGTCGTCATCAAAGCAGCCCCAGGGCATACACCGGGCCATCAGGTACTGTTTTTAAATCTTGATGAAACAGGGCCTGTTGTTCTATCTGGCGATCTTTATCACTTTACGAAAAATCGCGAACATAAACGCGTACCGTCTTTCAATTTTGACAAAGAGCAAACCCTAGCGGCGATGGATGTGATTGAACAATTCGTAGATGCAGAAGGGGCCCAATTTTGGATTCAACACGATAAAGAGCAAAACCAGACCATTAAGCATTCGCCTGAGTTTTATAAGTAATTCCATTAACCTCTTCCCATAAAAAAACGCAGCAAAGGCTGCGTTTTTTATAGGTGACGAGACTCAATCGTGCGTGATCTTATTTACCAATACAAAAACTGCCAAAGATTTTGCCTAATAAGTCATCACTGGTGAACTCACCGGTAATTTCATTCAGTGCATTTTGCGCCATGCGTAAGTCTTCTGCTAACAACTCACCAGCGCTTGCGCCAAGCAGTTGATCTAAGCCGTTATCTAAAAAGGTTTTTGCTTGGTTTAAGGCATCAATGTGACGACGACGGGCAATAAAGCCACCTTCGCTGGCCGCATCAAACCCCATCACGGTTTTTAAATGTTCGCGCAGAGTCTGCACACCCACACCATCTTTGGCTGAAATACTAATCACGGTTGAGCCTTGGCTTGGCATAAATCCAGATTGCTCACCGGTTAGATCTGCCTTGTTGCGTATCACTGTGATGCGTTCAGGGTGGGGTAGACGATCCACAAAGTCAGGCCAGATATCATGGGGCTCCGTGGATATGGTTTCGGTGCCATCCACCATGAGCAGTACTCGATCCGCTTGTTTTATTTCATTCCAGGCGCGCTCAATACCAATGCTTTCTACTTCATCGGGTGTTTCACGCAGTCCGGCGGTATCAATAATGTGCAACGGCATGCCATCAATGTGGATATGTTCGCGCAATACATCACGGGTGGTACCCGCAATATGAGTCACGATGGCGGTATCACGGCCTGACAGGGCATTTAACAGCGAAGACTTACCAGCGTTTGGGCGCCCAGCAATTACCACGTTCATGCCTTCACGTAATAACGTACCTTGATTAGCTTCTTGCATCACGCTAGCAAGGTTGACCATCACCGCTTTTAAATCGGCTTCTACTTTGCCATCACTTAAGAAATCAATTTCTTCTTCTGGAAAATCAATCGCGGCTTCCACATAAATGCGCAGATTAATTAGGCTTTCAACTAATTCATGCACGCGCTTACTGAAGGCACCTTGTAGCGAGCGCACCGCACAGCGTGCCGCTTGCTCTGAGGCCGAGTCAATTAAATCCGCAATGGCTTCCGCTTGGGTTAAATCCATTTTGTCGTTTAAAAAAGCACGTTCGCTAAATTCACCAGGGCGAGCAGGGCGCGCACCCAGCTCACACACGCGCTTTAAAATGAAATCCAATACCACCGGACCACCGTGACCTTGTAGCTCCAGTACGTCTTCACCTGTGAAGGAGTTGGGTCCTTCAAAGTACAACGCCAAGCCTTCATCAAGGGTTTGCGCGTTTTCATCGTTAAACGAACAGTAATGGGCGTAACGGGCTTTTGGCACAAAACCCAGCATACTATCAGCAATGGCTTTTGCCTTAGGTCCAGACACGCGCACAATGCCCACACCACCTCGCCCAGGTGCGGTAGCGATGGCGGCAATGGTGTCTGTGTTTAATTGACCTAATTCCATAATTCTCAATCTACTTGGTGACTTTTAGCGCTTAATGCAAAACGGGAGAGGAAAGACGCTATTCATCATAACGTTTTCCTCTCCCGCTCAAAACGCCTAACTTAATTCGTTAGGCCGTTTTTTACTTTGCTTCGTTTTCGATCTGCTTCGTAATGTAGTACTGCTGTGCGATCGATAACAAGTTATTCACAACCCAGTAAAGAACAAGACCAGCTGGGAAGAACAAGAAGAATACAGTAAAGATCACAGGCATTAACTTCATCACTTTCGCCTGCATTGGATCCGGCGGTGTTGGGTTAAGTTGCATTTGTACAAACATGCTCGCACCCATGATCAAAGGCAGAATGAAGTACGGGTCTTTGATTGATAGATCTTGTAACCAGAACATGAACGGCGCTTGACGCAATTCAACGGACTCCATCAACACCCAATAAAGCGCGATGAATACAGGCATCTGTACAAGAATCGGTAAGCAACCACCTAGTGGATTAATCTTCTCTTTCTTATACAAGCCCATCATTTCTTGGCTTAATTTCTGGCGATCTTCACCATATTGCTCACGTAATGCAGTCAGCTTTGGTGCCACACGGCGCATGTTCGCCATTGAACGATAGCTGGTTGCGGATAATGGAAAAAACGCAAGCTTCACTAAAATGGTTAGGAAAATAATCGACCAACCCCAGTTACCCACAATGCTGTGAATAACTTGTAGCAACCAGAACAATGGCTGAGCCACCCACCACAACCAACCGTAATCCACAGTCAGCTCTAGGTTTTCAGAGATTTCAGCTAAGCGGTCTTGGTCTTTAGGCCCAAGGTATAAGCTGGTAAAAGTTGACGACTGCTCACCAGGCGCAACACTCAACGCTTCGTCGTAGTAACCCACAATGTAGTTATTGCCCGCTTTACGCGTATTGTAGGTATGGGTTTGCTCCGCATTAGGCACCCAAGCACTTAGGAAATAATGCTGTAAGAAAGCCGCCCAACCACCTTGAATGGTTTCTTTGTAACGGCTTTCTTCGATGTCATCAAAATCAATTTTGTAATAACGCTCAGACGGACGGGTTACCGCAGCACCTAGATAAGACGCCATTCCCATGGATTCCATGCTGGATGGATCCGCACTTCTATCACGCTTAAATTGCGCGTAGAAATTGGCTTTCCATGGATTGGCAGATTGGTTGTGGATGTCATAGCCCACATCAACCAAATACAGACCGCGCTTAAATTTAAATACCTTGTTAATCGCAACGTTATTTTTAACAGTGGATAAAGTCACAACCAGTTCATCGTCACCGTCTGCTAGCTGATATTGAGTGCTAGAAGCTGAAAACAGTGCACGACCGTCTTTATCAATGCCGTCTTGACCCACTAAACCACTTTGCGCCACAAACGTACGCATGGCATTTTGTTCAAGCAATACAAATGGAATGTCTTTGTTTTCAAGAGACTGTGGAAAGGCTTTGAGTGCCGCATAAACGATGTCACCACCTTGTGGATTAATTCGAATATCCAAAACATCCGTTTGCACTTCAATTAAATCCGTAGAAGCAACATTGCTAACAGGCTCAAGCTGAGGCTCATCGCTGCTGACATCAGGGATATCTTGGCTTGCCGCCGGATTGACTGACACATCGGGAGTGGATGATACCGCAGATTGGGATGTCATCACGTTTTGGTTTACTGGGCGTTTGCCGTAATCTTCATTCCACTGCAACACCAGCATATACGAGATCACTGCTATGCCGATCAGAATGATTGCTCTTCTTGCATCCATTGATAATTAGCTCTTATTAGATAATTTTTTATGGGGAACTGGGTCGTATCCATGGGTACCCCAAGGATGACAACGACCAATTCGCTTAATACTTAGCCATAGACCACGCAAAGGACCATGCATTTCTAGTGCTTCGAGGGCGTATTCTGAACAAGTAGGGAGGTGTCGGCAACGACTTGGTAACAAAGGACTGATACCAATGCGGTAAAAACGGATAGGTAAGGCAATAAAATTGGTTAAAACCGAAGGTTTATCGCTTACGTGGTTTTTGTCTGGAACGGTTGCCATTTGGTTTTTGCCTTAACCGTGTCCAAAGTTGGTCCACCATGTGTCTTAATTCGGACTTATCCAAATCTTTTGCACCGACTCGCGACAGTACAACACAATCAAAGTTTTCTAACTCGAACTGATGATGACGAAAGCTTTCGCGAACGATTCGTTTGATCTCATTGCGATCAACGGCTCGTTTTGCGTGTTTTTTCGCTACAACTAAGCCCAGTCTTGCAAACCCTAAATTATTGCGTCGAGCAAGAATTAAGATTTGTTTCGATTGGGCTTTGGCGTCTGCTTGGTCGAATACCTCTCGATAATCCCCTGCGGTCAGAAGTCTAACCTGGCGCGGGAATACCGTGGTGGTCATTTCGATTATGCAGAAAGTTGCTTACGACCTTTGGCACGACGACGAGCCAAAATTTGACGACCGCTCTTGGTTGCCATACGTGCGCGGAAGCCGTGTGTACGCTTGCGCTTTAGGACGCTAGGTTGAAAAGTACGTTTCATGCCTTGTCTCTCAAACTGGTTATCAATAAAAATTAGGGAGCGGATTGTATTGAAAACAGCCAATGTATTCAATCAATCTTTTCGTTAATTCCTATTTATTTGGTTTTATCTGAAATTCATTTTTTAAGTGATTAAGAATATTAAATAAATATATATATGTATGAATTATATGTTTTTTTATGATTAGTTATTATTAATAGTGAGGCCTTTTTCTGTGGATAACGGTCTTTATCCCTTTAAATACAAGGCTTTACAGGGATGATAACGTTTGTATAGACTCCGTACAAACTGAGTAAAAGCGCAAGATAACATGTTGACGAAAGCGGCACTTATACACATGGGTGTAGGAAAGGTCAGTTATGCACATTTTCGTCCCGCTTATACACATACACAATCCACAGTGTTTACGCTGACTTTCTGTGGATAACTTCTTCAATATTGGTACAATGCTCAACTGTTTAAAGATGGAGTCCAGCCGTGCTGGCATTATGGGATGAATGCGTCAGGTGCTTGCAAGACGAGTTACCGGCACAACAATTTAATACTTGGATACGCCCACTAAGAGCCAGTGAATCTGATTCTGGTTTAGTCGTGTCTGCGCCTAATCGATTTGTTAAAGATTGGGTAAAAGATAAGTTCTCAAACCGCATTCAATCATTACTTGAAGAATTGAATGGCGGGCAGGTTCTGTCCTTTCAATTAGATATCGGGTCTCAGGCTAGTACGCCTGCTTTTATAGCACCAGCACCGATGAAGCCCGAACCTAAGGTACAAGCTAAGCCTGCTGCAGTGGCTGAAGAGCCTCAAGCGGTCAGAGCCCCTACTATTAAAGAGACCAAGCGTAAGGTTCAGGTTGAAGGCAGTATTCAGCACCAAAGCAGTTTAAATAAGCGTTTTACCTTTGATACTTTTGTGGAAGGTAAATCGAATCAGCTGGCCCATGCTGCGGCTCAGCAGGTGTCACAAAATGCAGGTGGCTCCTACAACCCACTCTTTATATATGGTGGTGTTGGTTTAGGTAAAACCCACTTAATGCATGCTGTGGGTAATCATATTCAAAGCCAAAACCCCAATGCCAAGGTGGTTTACCTGCATTCTGAGCGATTTGTGGCTGACATGGTTAAAGCCCTTCAACTTAACGCCATTAATGAATTCAAACGGTATTACCGCTCAGTGGATGCACTGCTGATCGATGATATTCAGTTTTTTGCCGGTAAAGAACGCAGCCAAGAAGAGTTTTTCCACACCTTTAATGCCTTGCTTGAAGGTGGTCAGCAGATGATTCTGACCTGTGATCGCTACCCGAAAGAAATTGATGGTTTAGAAGATCGCTTAAAAAGCCGCTTTGGTTGGGGACTAACTGTTGCTGTTGAGCCTCCTGAGCTTGAAACCCGTGTGGCGATTCTCATGAAGAAAGCCGAACAAGAGGGGATTGATTTGCCTCATGAGGCGGCGTTCTTTGTTGCGCAGAAAATTCGCTCTAATGTACGAGAGCTAGAAGGGGCCCTAAAACGTGTTATTGCTAACTCAGCGTTCACTGGGTCTAAGATTACATTGCCATTTATCAAAGAAAGCTTAAAAGACCTATTGGCATTACAAGACAAGCAGGTCAGTATTGATAACATTCAACGCATCGTAGCCGAATACTATAAAATTAAGGTGTCCGACGTCCTTTCTAAGCGTCGGTCTCGTTCCATAGCCCGTCCTAGACAAGTGGCCATGGCGTTAAGTAAAGAATTAACCAATCATAGCTTGCCTGAAATTGGCAATGCTTTTGGTGGGCGGGACCACACAACGGTTCTGCACGGCGTTCGCAAAATAAAAGAACTGCGTGAGACCAATGCAGACATCAGCGAAGATTATAAAAACCTATTGCGGTCACTGACCAGTTAAGAGCGGGAAAGGCATGAAATTCACAATCACTAGGGAAGCCCTATTAAAGCCATTACAGTTGGTTGCTGGCGTTGTTGAACGTCGTCAAACACTACCTGTGCTGTCTAACGTTCTTCTTGAAGTTAAAGGAGACCAGTTGTCGCTTACTGGTACAGACCTTGAAGTTGAAATGGTCGGTAATGCTCAGCTGTTAGAAGCCGGTGTCGATGGTGATATTACGGTTCCAGCTAAAAAATTAATGGATATCTGCAAGTCTTTACCGGATCAAAGCACCATCGTGATCAGTCAAGATGAGCACCGCGTGCAGCTACAGGCAGGTCGCAGTAAGTTTGTTTTATCCAGCCTGCCAGCCAATGAATTCCCCAACGTAGACGATATAGAAGCCACTATTACGGTGAATGTGCCTCAGGCACAGCTTCGTCGCGTAATCGATCGTACAGCCTTTGCCATGGCGCAGCAGGATGTTCGTTATTACCTAAATGGTTTGTTGTTAGAAGTGAAAGCCGACCAGTTGCGCGCAGTTGCCACTGACGGCCACCGCCTGGCTACCTGTGGTGTGCCGGTATCCTTAGAAATGGACGGTAAGACTCAGGTCATCGTGCCACGTAAAGCCGTACTTGAGTTAGCTAAGTTAATGACGGACCCTGAGGCCACGGTTGAGTTAATGCTCAGCAATAACCACATTCGTGCAAAAGTGGGTGAATATATTTTCACCTCTAAACTGGTTGATGGCAAATTCCCTGACTACGAGCGTGTTATTCCTCGTAATGGCAATAAAGTCTTAATCGCTGATCGCCAAGCACTTCGTCAGGTTTTCCAGCGCACGGCCATCTTGTCTAACGAAAAGTACCGTGGTGTGCGTTTATTGTTGGATGAAAATACGCTTCAAGTGGTTGCGAACAACCCAGAGCAAGAACAAGCGGAAGAAAGTATTGGTGTTGATTACCAGTACGACGCCCTAGAGATTGGCTTTAATGTCAGTTATCTACAGGACGTTTTATCTGTACTGGATGGCGATGACATGAAGATGACATTGGCCGATGCGAACTCTTCTGCGGTAATGGAAGAAGTCGAAGGCGGTGATTCACTTTACGTTGTTATGCCAATGAGATTATAAACGCGACTTACCCAGGTATGACGTTTAACATCTAATAGAGAAGAAGGGGCTAATACAGCCCCTTTTTTTGCTTTTTAATAAGATTAATAAATGCACTCACTTCTTTTCAAAAGCTATTTAAAATCAAAGACTTATGAGTATTGAAAGTCTGATGTTACAAGGGGTGCGTAATCTCACTCCACTTTCCATATCACCCAGTGCTCAAATTAATTTGATATACGGTGAAAATGGTTCCGGCAAAACCAGTTTATTAGAGGCCATCTATTATCTGGCCTACTGCAAAAGCTTTCGCACTCATAAGCAAAAAAACCTGATTCAGCATGGTACTGAGGCCTTCACTGCGTTTTCTAAGCTTAGCTTCGAGAAGAGCAGTTACCAATTAGGTGTTGAGCGGAACCTGAAAGGTGAGCGCCGAATCAAGTTGAACGGTGAATGGTTGCACAGTGCGGCGGAGCTGGCATCCATTCTGCCCGTCCAATTGCTTGATCCAACCATGTTTCGCTTACTTGAGGGCAGTCCTCAGTTGAGGCGTGAGTATATTGATTGGGGTGTGTTCCACGTGGAACCTAGCTTTATCAATGTATGGCGAAATTTTAAAACGGCCCATAAAACGCGTAATGCTTTATTAAGAGCGGGCGGCGCCAGTGAAGGGGGGCGACTCATTTGGCATGCGTCGTTAGCCAAGCAAGCGAATACTATTAATGAGTTTCGTCAATCCTACATCAAACGCTTAAAACCAGTGTTTGATCAGTTTATGCAGCGCTTGAATCCAGATCTGGGTATTACCATGGGGTTCTACCAGGGCTGGGGAAAAGAGAGGGATTACCTAGAACTACTTGAAGAGAGCTGGCTTAGCGACCTTAAAATGGGATTTACCCAACTAGGGCCACAGCGAGCAGATCTACGAATCAAGGCTAATGGTTTGCCTGCTATGGAGGTACTATCCCGTGGACAGCAGAAAATGGTCGTCTGTGCCCTTAAATTAGCTCAGGCACAAATCTATCGAGAGGCCTCAAATCGCCCCTGTATCTTCCTTGTGGACGATTTGTGCGCAGAACTGGATATTAACCACAGAAAAGCTTTATGTAGCCTCCTAGAAGAATTAGAATGTCAGGTCTTTGTTACCGCTGTTGAAGCAGATCAAATAGCGGATTGTTGGTCCCCACAAAGTCTTGTTAAAACGTTCCACGTGGAACATGGGATCTTAAATCAAGAATAAACAGTTCTGCCAGGAGTCTGATCCATGAGCACTGAAAACACCTATGATTCTTCCAGTATTAAGGTACTGAAAGGCCTAGATGCAGTTCGTAAACGTCCCGGAATGTACATCGGTGATACCGATGACGGCACCGGCCTGCATCACATGGTGTTCGAGGTTGTCGATAACTCAATCGATGAAGCCCTTGCTGGTCACTGTAGTGAAATCAAGGTGATCATCCACCCTGATGAATCCATCAGTGTGAGCGATAACGGCCGTGGTATTCCGGTTGATATCCATGAAGAAGAAGGTGTATCGGCCGCAGAAGTTATCATGACGGTGCTGCATGCTGGTGGTAAGTTTGATGACAACAGCTATAAGGTTTCCGGTGGTTTGCACGGTGTAGGTGTTTCGGTTGTAAACGCACTATCTGATAAGCTAAAACTGACCATTCGTCGCGCGGGAAAAGTGTGGGAACAGTCTTACACCCACGGTGTGCCGGATGAGCCAATGAAAACCGTAGGGGATACCGACACGACGGGCACCACGATACATTTCCACCCAAGCCCTGCTACCTTCACCAATATTCAATTTAACTTTGATCAGCTAGCAAAACGTGTACGTGAGCTAAGTTTCTTGAACTCTGGCGTTCGCATTGTGTTGAAAGACGAGCGCAGCGACCGTGAAGAAGTGTTTGAATTTGAAGGCGGTTTAAAAAGCTTTGTTGAGTACCTAAATACCAACAAAACCGCAGTGAATGATATTTTCCACTTCCAGTTAGACGGTGATACCCGCGAAGACGGTATCGGCGTAGAAGTGGCCATGCAGTGGAATGACAGCTTCTCTGAGAACATCTACTGCTTTACCAATAACATTCCTCAACGCGATGGCGGTACCCACTTAGCAGGCTTCCGTGGTGCGTTAACACGCTCCCTAAATAGCTATATTGAGCGTGAAGGCTTGGCTAAGAAGGCCAAGGTCAATACCACTGGTGATGACGCTCGTGAAGGCTTAACGGCTATTGTTTCGGTTAAAGTGCCAGATCCTAAGTTCAGCTCGCAAACTAAAGACAAATTAGTGTCGTCTGAAGTGAAAACCGCCGTTGAACAAGAAATGGCGCGTTGCTTTAACGACTTCTTACTTGAGCAACCACAACAAGCCAAAGAGATTGTTGGCAAGATGATGGATGCGGCCCGAGCCCGTGAAGCTGCCCGTAAAGCCCGTGAAATGACCCGTCGCAAAGGGGCATTAGATATTGCAGGCTTGCCTGGTAAATTAGCGGATTGCCAAGAGAAAGACCCGGCGCTTTCAGAAATTTACCTAGTGGAGGGTGACTCGGCCGGCGGATCCGCCAAACAGGGCCGAGACCGCCGCACACAGGCGATCTTACCGCTTAAAGGTAAGATCCTTAACGTAGAGAAAGCGCGCTTCGACAAGATGTTGTCGTCAGTAGAAGTGGGCACCCTGATTACCGCATTAGGTTGTGGTATCGGTCGTGAAGAATTCAACCCTGATAAACTGCGCTATCACAGCATTATTATCATGACGGATGCGGACGTGGATGGTAGTCACATTCGCACGCTGCTGTTGACCTTCTTCTTCCGTCAAATGCCTGAAATCATTGAGCGTGGACACATCTTTATTGCCCAGCCGCCCCTTTATAAAATTAAGCGTGGTAAGCATGAGCAATACATCAAGGATGACCCTGCGTTAGAAGAATACCTAACCAATACCGCCCTTGATGGCGCCGCTTTATACGTAAATGCTCAAGCACCGGGAATCAGTGGAGAAAAACTAGAGAATCTAGTGAATAACTACCGCGGTGTATTAGCGAACATTGATCGCTTAGGTCGTGTTTATCCTGAGCGCGTATTGAAAGCCATGATCTATGTGTCTAAGTTATCGCAAGACGACTTAAAAGACCGCACTAAAGTGGAAGCTTGGAATGCTGAGCTGCAGAGCCGCTTTGTAGACCCTAAAGGTAATGATTCCCGCGTGGTACTTGAGATCGTAGAAGATAAAGAGCGTCATATTTATCTGCCGGATATTAAGGTGATCAACCATAGTATTCCAACGGATTACGTATTGAGCCATGACTTCTTTGACTCGAATGTTTATAAAAACATTTGTTCTTTAGGTGAACGCCTACAAGATTTAGTCGAAGACGGTGCTTACATCCAACGTGGTGAGCGTAAGTCTGCGGTCAGCAATTTTGAAGATGTGTTAGCTTGGTTAATGAATGAAGCACGCCGTGGTTACAGCATCCAGCGCTATAAAGGGCTAGGTGAGATGAATCCAGAGCAGCTTTGGGAAACCACCATGGACCCAGATGCTCGCCGTATGCTGCGTGTGACCATTGAAGATGCCGTTGCTGCTGACCAAATCTTTACCACCCTAATGGGTGATGAAGTAGAGCCGCGTCGTGCCTTTATCGAAAGCAATGCATTGTTGGTAGAGAACTTAGACTTTTAAAATCGTTATTGATCTTTGTCGAGATGTATTAGACGTTTCGATTAAAACCGCTTAGTCTGACTAAGCGGTTTTTTTATGTCTTAAATAAAGGAAATATCATGTCAGGGAAGTACGAAATATTTTTAGGGAAAGATGAACAATTTTACTTTCACTTAAAAGCAGCCAATGGTGAAATTATTTTAGCCAGTGAAGGGTACACCCAAAAACACAATGCAGAAAAAGCAGTGGAGTCTGTGCGATTAAACAGTCAGATTGCGGATAATTTTTTAGATAAAATTGCCCAAGATGATCGCTTCTATTTTGTATTGCGTGCTGACAATCATGAAGTAATCGGTACCAGCCAGATGTACCAATCAAAACAATCCAGCGATAAAGGCAAAGAGTCGGTTAAAACCAATGGATTAGTTTCAGACTTATATGATTTAACGTAAATTAGTGTAACCAAAAAGCCCGCTTTGGTTTATATCAAAGCGGGCTTTTTTTGGTTTTTAAATTAAATAAACTGATTAAAGCTCAAAAAGATGCCGTTGATGGCTTCATCTGAACTGGCATCATTAATGTGTTGTAATTCAAAGACCATGGATTTTTGAGAATCTAAACGAAAGTTCATGCCAGCTCCACCATAGTAATTGGTGCTTTGATTTGTTTCAGTCACCGAACCTGTTGTACTGGATTCAGACCATGTTTTACCAACACCACCACGTACAAATAGTGATGAACCAATAGCAGCATCAGTAGACAGTTTTACACCCGTGAAAAGGGACTGGCTACTAAGTTTAGTATCTCGGTATTTCATTTCGCCGTTGTAGCTATAGCCCAGCTCAAACCATAATGTACGCGATTGGTTTAATCGACTGCCAGTTAAGATTTTTACAGAGGGTGCCAGTGAAAATTCACTTAACCCATCGTTGGTTTCTTTGTTGAATGAAAAGAGTTTGTTGGCACCTAAACCCAGTTCAACATAATTATGAACAGATGATGCATGGTTCAAAGACGCACTAAATAGGCAGGTTAACGCAATGGCAGGTAGTTTCACTAAGTATCCTTACTTGAGAGTAAAATTGACGATAAAGGTTACAATAGTTGGAAATAAAAAGCTTCTATAAGCTTGAAAAATAAAGATATTTTGCTCGTTAATAAAAGTAAAATAAGGTTTAAATAATTTGATTAAAGTTTATAAATACACCATTTATACCTTCATCAGAGGTCGCATTATTAATATGTTGAAGTTTTATGGTGTCAGAGCGTTTGATATCAAATCGAAAAGAAAAGCCTGCTGCACACATAGTAATGTGTACTTTGATTTGAAGTATCGTCTTGGCCTTTAGCATTAATAGCACTACTAGTTTACCTGAACATGTATGTGCAAAGGCGGAATACTTATACATGGGGTTGGTTGTTAGTTTTAGTTTAGCCCTGAAAAAAATGACTGATTATTAAACGTAACATCTTCAGATGTCATTTCACCATTATAAGAAAACCCAGTTCAAATGAAACGGTACGTGATTTTGTTTAAACTGCTGCCTATGAGCAGTTTTAAAGAAGGAGCCACTGAGTAGCTCTTAAGAGTTTTGTTTGATTCGCTATTAAATGAAAATAGCTTGCTTGCACCTATACCCTATTCTAAATATAGATCATCTTTAGCGGTGCACTAATAAGAGATAAATAACAAAAACGTAAGGCTACAAATGAAAAACTTCACATAATGTCCAAAAGTGCTAATCAAAAGATGGTGTAGTATAAATCAAGCATGAAAAAAAATGCCCTAAAAAATAGGGCATTTAAAGTTTAGAAAACCATATTGGTTGTTTACATTTTTCTACGATCCGTTAGCAACACTGGTATCAATAAAAATAGCCAGTAAATAGGTAAGGAGCCACCGGAACCAAAGCCTTTGTCTTCTTCGTTTTCTTCAGTGGTCTCTTCTTTGCTGCGTTTAGGGTCAAGCGGGAATTTATCTGAGTTATCACCTACACGATCGCCATCGCTATCAATGGTTTCTTTAGGATTATAAGGGAAAGCATCAGCATTGTTACCTACGCCGTCGCCGTCGGTATCGTATTGCTCGTCAGGGTTTGTTGGGAATATATCTGAATTATCACCTACACCGTCACCATCAGTGTCTACTTGCTCGTTATAATCACGTGGGAATTTATCTGAGTTATCGCCAACACCATCATTATCGGTGTCTTTGGTCTCATTTGGATCATCATCAAATGGGTCTGCGTTGTTACCAGTACCGTCATTATCATCATCCGCATGTTCAGTTGCATCATCAGGGAATTTATCAGCCAAACGATCACCATAACCATCACCGTCAGCATCATCCCACTCATCTGGGTTATTTGGGAATTTATCTAAATTATCAGCAACGTCATCACCATCAGTGTCACCATAAATATAATTAAGAGTGAATGTTTCCATTGTCGATTTAGCCGGTAAACCATTATCAGTAACGGTTAGCGTGATCGTATAAACCCCTGGGGTAATAACTTCAGGATTGATTTGCACGTTACTAAGAAGGCTCTCACCAAGGGCTAGGCTATTAAGGTTCCATAAATAGGTGTGAGTATCTGTGCTGTCTATATCAGTAATAGTTGACGATAGGGTAATGTCACCGTCTATATGATTGGGAGCGGTAGTGGTTGCACCTTTCTGCTTAACGCTTATTTCAACCGCTGGGGCCGTATTCACGTCAAGAATGGTTAATTGATGTTGATTGTTAGCAGGATCAACAGTCCAAGTATTAGCTGAGAAAGAATCGGTAATGGTCAGTGCTAACTCTTCATTAGCCTCTGTAATAGCGTCATCAATCGCACTTAATGTGATGGTTTTTGTTAATTCACCATTAGAAAAGTTAACAATTAAGTTGCTTGAAATGTCTTCACTAACATCTGCGTTGTTGGCTGAGGTTTGTGTAACAGAAATAACCGCTGTTACTGGGTAAACAGGCGATTCACCTGATAATGCAACTTCAATTACGGCTTTTTGATTCTCCCCAATTATGGTTTGGTTTTGTGTAAATGAAAGGGTCGGGTATACATTTACAGTTTGGTAAGCCGAATTTGAATTACCAGCAAGATCCGTCACATCCCATTTAACGATATGACGGCCAGTTTCTAAGTTGGCTTCATATTTATCATCGGCATTTAAAGATAATGGATTGTTTGAGATCGCAGCTGAAATAGTCAAAGGCCCATTACCATAGTAGTCATCAAACACGTCGGAAACGGCAGGGGCATTTAGAGCTATGTTGGTTAGCGTTGCTGTTTGAGATATGTTAATGGTTTCAAATGCGCTAACAAAAGCCGGATTACCTTGATCAGAGTCGTTGCTTGGGTCTAAATCATTTTCAGGCTGATTATCTGGGTCATTGTCATCAAGCACTCCGTCGTTATCAATGTCACTCAGAGAAGGGTCGGGGTTATTTCCAGTTTGATTATCACCTAATAAATCAAAGTCGTTGTCTTCCCATTGTGATATTTCATCAGGGAAGGCATCTTTATAATTAACTTTGCCATCCGTATCTGAATCGTCACTTAGCCCTTTGTTTAAAGTTAAGCGTAAAAACTGATTTTTTAAAAGAGCAAATAAATGGGTATTGTTGTCATCAGTAGTTATTGAAACTAACTGCCCTTCAGAGGTATCAGCGTTACCAAGGTCTGTTGTTGCTAGCTGGTAAAGTGAATAACCAAAATCGATATCATCTGTGTTGTATTCCAGCACCCAGCTTTGCAGTGTTTGTTCACAAATAGAAAAAGCCACATGGGTATGATTGTTAATTTCAACAGATGAAATAGCGGAAAGCTCGGTGTCACATGCTTTTACGGTGGCCAAAATATCAAAATCTTTTGGTTCAATAAAATGCAGCATACCAGCAGCATCAGATGCTAGAGCGTATTCATAGGGTCTATCCGCTAGGGTGATAGGTGTAAATTGGTTTAGATCTAAATTGCTTAAATTATAGATTTTGGTATCCAATAACCCTGCATTTAGATCGATAGATGCAAGTTGGGAATGTAGGCCCAGAACCTCAAAATCATCTGTACCTTTAATATTTGCAGAGATAAGTTTTTTAAATGAGGTGTCTCCACTACCTGGTGCAAACCAAAAGTCGGCCTGTGGAGTTGAATCAATAATTGGCAGCACATTAATCGCACTATCTTCTGTGTATTTACCTGTAGCAATCATATCGGCTGTACTGGCGTTATTGATGTTACCAACATAAACGGCACTTACGGACTCAATATTAGGTGTGTCAATTCGAGCGTAATCGGTACCATCTTGATTAGAAGAAAGTACAACGCCCTTAGTATCAGCATAATTGGCGGAGCCGCCAAAATGTAATTCATCAATGCCGTCGCCATCAAAGTCAAATATCTCAAATGCACCTACTGAAACGATTTGATCATCTAAAAAATCAGGCTCTAAAGCTGAATCGAAAATTAAGGTATTGCTATCTAGGTATTTAACCGCGTATTGATATAGATCTTCACCTAAAGTGATTTGTTCAATTTGAGCGACTTTGTAGTCAGTAATATTGTTAGTGGCTTGCGTTTTCACAACACCATCAAAGCTACGAGTTGCAGTAGCGGTTAAACCAGACCATTGATTAGCAAGCGTTGTTGGGTTGAGTTGCCATAAAAGTGAAGTAATAGGGTTGGTAGTTTTATCATTTGATACAAACAATGAATAACTTCTTGGATTACCATCTACATATTCTGTAGCCAATAACTCAGCTTGAGACAAATTCAAGTGAGGTGCTAGTGTTTCAAGCTGAGTATGGGTATCAGTAGTTGTGTTCCATGTGACTAGGTTTATATTTGATAAATGTGGCGCCTCTTCTGTGAAAATATAATCAAAAATAATTTCAAATATACCGTCGTCGTTTACATCTAAAGCATTAAATTTAGAGGTAGATTTTTGAATGGCAGAAATATATACCCAGGAACCTGTGCTGGCAGGAGCGAACGATTGCAATTGACCTGGCTCTTGGGAAAGAATTTCGTCAGCTGCGTCATCATCAATATTGGCAACTTTAAAGTCATTACCAAAGCTTGTAGTCGACAAACCTGTTTTTTCGATCCAGTCTGTGCCATTAAAATTAAAATATTGACCAGATGCGGTGATTAATTCTTGGTCGAAAACAGTGTCATCAGTGGCTGACTTTTCATAATCAATGTTGCCGCTTTGGCAATAGCCGCCACCGGCTAGTGATGAGGTTAGGGCATCGTCAGCTAAGATATGAATGTAATTATCTGTACATAGCACCAAATAATTTTCTAGGTTTGTACCCTGTAGAGAAACAATGGCATCGATATCTGTATCAAGCTCTTCATTGTCTCCACTGATGCTGGATAACAAAAATTGATCTTCAGAGAGAGTATGTTGAGCAGATAGAGCATCATCACTAAAGGTAATTTTTGAAACTAAGCCATTTTCATGGCCAATAATAATTTCTTGAGAAGATACTTGGTATGAAGATAGGTAGTGTTGATCTTTAGCTTGCAATGAACCGGCACGAATAACGTTATAGTCATCTGCAGCGTTCCAATCTAATAACAGCCAATGGTCGTTTGGTTGATCAATTTGACTTGAAGCGGTAACAAAAATCTCAGCACGATCATCATCATCGGCTTGCACAGAAAACATAGCGGCTTCACCGATTCGCCCAGCAAGTGTGATATGTGAAGCTTCTTGGGATTTGATAATGTTATTATCAACCGCACTGTATGCAGTTGAGCTAATTAGCAGGGAGCTAACTAGAGCTATCCTTAGATCCATGGCGATTTCCTTATTTAGGTTGCCATGGATTCTATATGTCAGAGCGCTTCAGCTCAAATATATCCACATTATTAGAAAGGTAAAAATGTGGTTTAAATTGAATTGGTTAAATTTTCTACAAGTTCTAATAAATTTTGCTTAACCATCACGCTTTCAAGCTTAAAACCTTTCTCTAAAGTGCGTTCACCTTTACCAGTTTTAACTAACACAGGCTTTAGGCCAGCCGCAACACCTGCTTCTAGATCACGCAAGCTGTCACCCACCATGTAGCAATCTTTTGCTGAGATGCCTAATGCCGTTTCAATTTGATGAATCAAACCAGGAAGCGGCTTGCGGCAATCACATTCATCATCTGGGCCATGCGGGCAGTAGGCGATAAAATCAAATTTACCGCCCTGTTCGTCCGCCAGTTTGATCATTTTGTCATGCATTGCGTTAAGGGTTTCAATACTAAAATACCCACGTGAAATGCCAGACTGATTTGTGGCGACTGCAATTTTGTAACCCGCTTGAGTCAGTTTTCCAATGGCTTCCATTGAGCCTGGTAGGGGAATCCATTCATCGACGGTTTTGATGTAGTTGTCACTGTCGTAGTTAATGACACCGTCACGGTCTAATACGATTAACTTTTCAGCCATGATGTTTACCTATGTATAACGCTGTAAATTTAAGGCAAAAAAAAGGAGAAGCAAGCTTCTCCTTTTTCGCTGGGTCTGCTTAAAGTTGCGATACATCCGCAACGTTTAAGAACAAGTTACGCAGTTGATTCAGTAGCGCTAAACGGTTTTGTTTAACGGCTTCGTCATCTGCCATCACCATGACGTTATCGAAGAAGGCATCGATGCTGTCACGCAATGTGGTTAAGCTGGTTAGGTACTCAGCGTATAAACCTTGCTCAAATAATGGCGTGGCTTCGTTTGCTTTTTCCGCAAGTGCTTTTGCTAATACTTTTTCAGCGTCTTCTTGCAATAACGCCTCGTTGACTTGTGGTGCATCAATGAAGGCATCGTTTTTCGCCAGAATATTAGATACACGTTTATTGGCTGCGGCCAGTGCTTCAGCGCTGTCCAGTTTAGAAAAAGCAAAAACCGCTTGTACTCGTTTATTAATATCTAACGGCTGGGTAATGCCTTTGGCACGCACTGCTTGGAAAACAACCGTTGGAATATTTTGGTCTTGATACCAAGCACTGAAACGATCCAGCATGTAATCAATTAGTTTTGATTTATTATCGGCGTTTAATTCAGTTGGCCAGTTGTTATCAATGGCCCAGTCGATAAGATCGTTTAGATCGATATCAATTTGCTTTTCAACCAATAAACGTAAAACACCCAAAGACGCACGACGCAGCGCGAACGGATCTTTACCACCTGTAGGGATCTGGCCAATACCAAACAAGCCCACAAGGCTGTCTAGACGGTCTGCTAGGGCAAGAGCGGTACCGGTCACGGTTTCTGGTAAATCATCACCAGAGAACGCAGGCATGTATTGTTCATTCATGGCAGCGCATACTTCAGCTGGCTCGCCATCGTGTTTCGCGTAATAAGAACCCGCTAGACCTTGAAGGTCTGTGAATTCAAATACCATGTCAGACAATAAATCGGTTTTACACAGTTTTGCTGCACGCTCAGCCAGTTTCACATCACCGCCCATGGCAGAGCTGATTTGTGCAGCCAGTTTCATTAAACGCTCTGACTTGTCTTTAAGGGTGCCCAGTTTTTGCACCCATAAAACGGTGTCGAGTTTTTCGAAACGGCTTTCTAATGACTTCTTGCGGTCGGTATCCCAAAAGAATTTCGCGTCACTTAAACGTGGACGAATCACTTTCTCGTTACCTTCGATCACCTGCTGCGGATCTTTTGATTCAATATTACAAATGGTAATGAAGTTCGGCATCAATGTGCCGTCTTTCGTTTCCACGTGGAAATACTTTTGGTGCTCTTTCATTGAACTAATCAAAGCTTGAGCAGGCACTTCTAAAAATTCTTTATCAAAGTTACCGGCTAACGCGGTTGGCCATTCATTCAAAGACGCCACTTCATCCAGTAAGTCTTCATCAATCACGGCCACGCCGCCAAGTTTGCTGCCTTCAGCTTCAACTTGTGCACGGATAATAGCTTTACGTTCTTCGTAATCGGCCAAAACTTTGCCTTGGTCTTTAAGCGTTGCTTCATAAGCTGCAGGGCTGGTAATGGCGATTTCACGATTGGCGTGGAAGCGGTGACCCTTAGTAAAGTAGTTAGACTGCACACCTAGAATATTGGCTTCGATTACCTTGTTATCTAACAGCATTAACACCCAATGCACAGGACGTACAAATTCAATGCGGCTTGAACCCCAACGCATGCGTTTAGGAATTGGCAATTTGTTTAATGCATCTTGAATCGCTACAGGCAGTTCATCAGTGGCTTTTGCACCTGCCACGTCTTGAGCAAAATAAAGACGCTCGCCTTTTTCATCTGTGATGCGACCCACTTCATCAAAGCTGATGCCGTTTGAGCGCGCAAAACCTTCGGCTGCTTTGGTTGGTTTACCATCTGCGCCAATAGCCACATTGGTATAAGGGCCAAACTTTTCAACTTTGCTGTCTTTGCCTTGTGCTTCTAAGCCTTCAAGGCGCAACGCTAGGCGACGGGGTGCAGCGAATAATTTACTGCTCGCAAATGCAATTTCTTTGGCGTTTAAGTGCGCTTCGATACCGGCTTGAAACGCAGCGGCTAAGCTTTTTAATGCCTTTGGTGGTAACTCTTCGGTACCAATTTCAACTAAAAAATCGTGCTTAACAATATTTGAATCAGTCATTATTTGGCTCCCTTTTTCTTGGCATCTTTTGCGGCTTTCTTCGCTGCGGCATCGGCCGCCGCTTTTTCTTCGGCCACCACATTGGCGATCACTTCATCGCGAAGGGCAGCAGGCGCCAGAGGGAACTTCAGTTTATAACGAGATTGGAAATACGCTTCGGCCACAGAGCGCGCTAATGTGCGCACACGTAAAATGTAACCCTGACGTTCGGTCACTGAGATAGCATGGCGAGCATCTAACATGTTGAACGCGTGGGAGGCTTTTAGCACTTGCTCGTAAGCAGGCAGAGCAAGGCCCGCTTCAATTAAACGGGCGCAATCGCTTTCGTGTTGGTTAAACGCTTGGAATAAAAAGTCCACATCGGCGTGTTCAAAGTTGTATGCGGATTGTTCCACTTCGTTTTGATGGAACACATCGCCGTAAGTGACTTTAGAGCCGTCTGGGCCATAGCACCAAACCAGATCAAAAATGCTGTCGACGTTTTGTAGGTACATGGCAATACGCTCAAGACCATAGGTGATTTCACCGGTCACTGGGTAGCACTCAAGGCCGCCCACTTGTTGGAAGTAGGTGAACTGAGTCACTTCCATGCCGTTTAACCACACTTCCCAGCCAAGGCCCCAAGCACCAAGGGTTGGGCTTTCCCAGTTATCTTCAACAAAGCGCACGTCATGGATATCGGTATCAATGCCGATGACTTTTAAGCTTTCTAGGTATTTGTCTTGAATATCCAGCGGGGATGGCTTCATCACCACTTGGAACTGGTAGTAATGCTGAAGACGGTTTGGGTTCTCACCGTAACGGCCATCGGTCGGGCGACGACACGGCTGAACATAAGCAGCGTTCCAAGTTTCTGGGCCCACGGCACGTAAAAATGTAGAGGTATGGAAGGTACCGGCACCCACTTCAAGGTCGATGGGTTGGTTGATAACACAGCCTTGCTGTGACCAAAAGTTTTGCAGGGTAGCAATAAGCCCCTGAAAGGTTTTTACGTCGTAATTATTTGCGGACACTGTGGCCTTCCGAATCTGGAAACAGAAAAGCACAAGATTATACGGGCCTAGAGCCTTAGATACTAGGGCGTTTGATGGGGTTATTCTAGGGGAAAATTAGGCGTAAAAGGGCACCTTGTTGTGATTGGTTATTGATTTCGATGGCGCCACTTTTGCCATTGCGAGTATGGGCTTTGAGCGCCTGCTCAATGAGATATAGCCCGAGGCCGTTTTGAGTGCCGTTGGGGTAAAAGTCCCCTTGGTCATCAATTTGGCTTTCCTCGAAGCCCGGTCCATTATCCTGAAGAGTTAAAACCCAGTGGCCATCGTCAAATTCCTCGAGTTGTACGCTGACTTTATTCGCCCCAGCTTGTAGGGCATTCATGAAGGCATTGTGTAGGGCAATGCCCAGCAGTTGCTCGTCATAAAATTGGTTGGCATCGTCATCGAATGTGGATTCGATAAGCAGGCCATGAAGTTGAAAGAATTCTTGGGATAACGGGGCAAGGGTATCCATTAGCCAGTGCTCATCAATATTAGGTTTAAAGGCTTGGTTTTGGATTTTTAAAATGGAGAGCAATTCAACCAAGCGGTGACTCAAATTGTTACTGTGGCGCTGCAATTTTTCCATAAGCGACTGCTGCTCAGGGTTAAGAGACAGGGCATCGTTTAATTCTGACTCTACACTGAGCAAGGCCTGCATTTGATTTTTTAAATCATGCAGCTGGGCACTTAACAGGGTGTTTATATCAAAGCTCATAGTCTTCCTTGCTTACAGCATACGCACGAGGCGCTCTTGGCTTTTCTTCAGAAGCAGCCAGCGCTGATGACGATCGTCGTTAGACGGTATGTCACCCACGCGACGTAAAAGATCATTCACTTCGTCGATCATTTTACGGGTGGCGGAGCGTTGATCCATGTAGGTGATTTTCACCTGAATGGCGTTGAGTAATACGGCTAAGCCCGCTTCCTTGTAAGCGGTAGCCTGATCCAGTAGCTCAATGGCTTGCGATAACTGGCCCCGTTCAAAGTAGCTAATGGCTTTATCATTAATATCCGTGGTGTATTGGCGAACCACTTGTTCGCTGATTTCACTTTTGGTGCGTTCAAGCTCACGCTGCTCTGAGCGAGAGAGCGTTTTCGATTTTGATAGCTCGTTTAATAAGTCCTGCGCTTTGGCGTGCTGTTTGGTGGCAATAAACATGCTGGCCACGGATAACAAGGTGCTATTCGTTGGATCATTGATGTTTGATAGGAGTTTTTCGGCTTTATCGGCGCAGGCCTTGGCATCGGCGTCCTTACCTAGGTTGGTATATGTGGTGCTTTCAATGATGGTGGCTTCAAGGACGTATTCTGGGGTATCGCCATAAATGGCCTTCACTTCTTCGATGGCTTTAAATGCATCGCCGCTACCTGCTCGCGTTTCTCGGCTGGAGCTTGGGGATATTTTATGTTGCAGGGCTTTGGCAAACTGTAAGTAATTTTTAACCGAGCGATAACAGCTGTGGCGGGCAAGCTTTACGGATTGGCGAAAGGCCCCTTCTGCCACGGCTAGGTCTTTATTGGCAAAGGCAATTCGCCCCAACTCCATTTGTCTTAACACCTGTTTTGGGGAGACATGCGTGGCCGAAACTAAGGTATTTTGGGCGGATTGTAGGTCTTTGTTTTTAAGATGAATCTTGGCCAGCAGGTCATAGCACTGCACATACTTTGGGTGCAGCTTAATGGTGTATTCGAGCAGTTCTTTGGACTCTTTGAATTTATTGTTATGAAACAAACAGGTGGCTTTTCCCAATAGCGCCCAAGTGAGCTCATGGTCTTTAAGCACCCCTTCATATAAAGCGAGGGCATCGTCGTTGCGTTTGAGAGACATCAATGTCCGCCCTTTGATGCGCTCAACGCGGTTCTTGAGTCGAGGTTTATTCTTGATGTACTCATCACACAGCTGCAGCACCTCGCCTTTCGCTTGGCGGTCAATGGCTTCATTGATGGGGCGAAGCTGTTCTTTTATGGTCAGAATGCGAGTCAGGCGCTGGCGCATGATATCAATGGTGAAAGGCTTGGTAACGTAATCATCGGGCTCGTACTCAATGGCCCCCATAACCATATCCATAGCGTTTTCACCGGTGAGCATGACAAAGGTGGTGGTGGCTTTTAAGCGGCGAATAAAGCGGGCTTCTTCGAGAATTTGCTGGCCATCGCGTCCACGGCCTAGGTTGTAATCACTGATCACTAGGTCGTAGTCATTATTGAGTATGTATTCCGTTGCCTCATCGCCATCCATTGCAACGTCGACTTTACTAGCACCTAGAATAACCAGCATTTTCTTCATGGCGCTGCGTGATTCTACTAGGTCGTCCACTGCGAGGATGCGCTTGCCCGCGAGCATGGCGTCTAAATTGGCCATAAATTATCCTTATTCACTCTTTACAGAATAGACAAAGATGAATAATTCGCTGCTTGTAGAGAAAATTATCTAAATCAGGCAAAGTCCCGTTTTTGTTGTAATGGGTCATTGTCATTATTATGGATATCAAATCAGCGTTAGCACTAGGGTTTATTCATTCTCTTGGGGCCTTAAGTCTGCCCCGAGCTCGCCAGCTAGGCAGCGCCATAGGCAATGCGCTGTGCTTCACTAAGAGCCGTATGTATAAGGTGACGCTTAAAAATATTCAGCTGTGTTACCCTCAAATGCCAGCGGATCAGCAGCAGCAACTGGCCAAATCAAGCCTGCAAGAGACGGCCAAAACCATCGCCGAAACCGGTATTGCTTGGGGTGGCACCCCTGAGAAATTTAAACGCAATGCGGCCATGATTCGCCAGGTTCGTAATCAGCACTTATTTGATGAGGCCTTGGCGAAAAAAGAGGGCGTGTTGATTCTGACGCCACACATTGGTAACTGGGAGTTCATCTCTTGCTGGTTGCCTCAACGCTGTAACCTGATGGCCCTGTATAAAATTGCCAAGATGCCAGGCTTTGAAAAAGCCATGCTTAAAGCACGGGAAGACAGTGGCGCTAAGCTGGTGCCGGGCACCGGCCAAGGGGTAAAAGCATTCTTCCAACACTACATTGATAAGCATGTCACCATGATACTGCCTGACCAAGAGCCATCGGTTAAGTCCGGTGTATGGGCCGATTTTTTCGGTATCAATACCCTAACCCCAAAAATCGTTCACTCCATGATTCAAAAGAACCCAAAAGGGACGGTGCTATTTGCTTATAACTTGCGCACGCCAACGGGTTTTGAAATGGTGTTTCGTGGGGTGGATGAAGGGATTTACAGTGAAGACGTGGAGCAAAGTGCGCTGGCTATGAACAAAGGCATAGAGGCTTGCATTGCAGATGCGCCTGCCCAATATCAGTGGGATTATAAGCGCTTTAAAAAGCACCCAGATAGGTTTTACAAAGGGCTTTAAATGGCTAAAAAAAGGGGACGTAAGTCCCCTTTTTTATGGCTTGCTTATTGGCGCCAAAACGCCGGCGTGAATAACACCAACAAGGTGAAGATTTCTAAGCGTCCAAGCAGCATGGCAAAGCTCAATACCCATTTAGCAAAATCCGTGATATTGGCATAATTGGCCGCCACTTCTCCAAGGCCTGGGCCTAAATTGTTGATACATGCGCCTACCGCTGAAAACGCCGAAACAAAGTCCATTCCTGAAGCCAGCAGCAACACAGTCATAATCAAGTACAGCATCAGATACACACTGAAAAACCCCCAAACCGCTTCTACTACTCGGTCATCAATTGGGCGCCCGCCAATGCGAATAGGGATAATCGCATTAGGGTGAATTAAGCGTTTCATCTCACGGTTACCTTGCTTGTAAATCAGCAACACGCGAATCACTTTTAGGCCGCCACCGGTACTGCCTGCACAGCCGCCCATAAAGGCTAAAAAGAACAGTAGGAAAGGTAAAAACGCTGGCCACAAAGAAAAGTCCGCGGTAGCAAACCCAGTCGTGGTGGCGATACTCACCAGTTCAAATAAGCCAAAACGCAGGGCTTCATTGGGGTCATAACTTTTACTGATCACAAGGGTGGTAAAGGTAATGACCGCTGCGATCAGTAATACAATTAGAAGGGTTTTTACTTCTGGGTCGGCAAAGTAGTGACGAATGGATTTGAAGCGCCAAGCGTAAAAATGCAGGGCAAAATTAAATGCGCTGATGATCATAAAAAAGATCGCCACCGTTTCAATGAGTGGACTATCGAAGAAGCCAATGCTGTCGTCATGGGTACTGAAACCGCCGATGGCCACCGTACTAAAGGCATGACAAATAGCATCAAATAAATTCATACCTGCAATGTAAAAACCAATGGCGCAAGCAATGGTCAGGGCCAAATAAATATACCAAAGGGTTTTTGCGGTTTCGGTGATGCGTGGGGTGAGTTTACTGTCCTTCATGGGGCCTGGGGTTTCAGCGCGATAAAGCTGCATGCCGCCGATGCCCAGCATGGGCAAAATAGCCACAGCTAGAACGATGATCCCCATACCGCCAAGCCACTGCAGAAGTTGGCGATAAAATAAAATGGAGTGCGGCAGATCATCGATGCCCGTAATCACCGTGGCCCCGGTTGTGGTCCAGCCAGATAGGGATTCAAAAAACGCATCGGTAAAGCTTAGGCCGGGGCTTTCAGCCAGCATTAGTGGCAACGCGCCCGATAACGCCAGTACTAGCCAGAACAAAACCGTCACCACAAAGCCGTCTCGGGTTTTTAAATCTTGATGGCGCTTGCGCACGGGGTACCAGCACAAAGCACCGGCGGCAAAGTTAATACCTAACGCCCCTGCAAATGCCCCAAGGGCACCGTCTTGATAAATAACACTAATGACCATGGGCGGCAGCAGTGCGAGGCTGAAGACCATGAGCAAGATGCCCAATATGCGAAAAATGATGGCTGGATGCATAGTTTCTTGTTCTCAATAAAATGACGTAACGTCATTTCCAGCAAGGTCAGGTTGTCCTGACTTGCGATGATTTTTTATCACTGGGTTTAAAAGAAGCCTAATTCCACTTGGAATAAACGCTCCACTTCTGGAATCCGCTTTTTATCCAGCACGAATAAGATCACGTGGTCTTCGCTTTCTACCACCACATCACCATGGGCAATGAGCACTTGATCGTTGCGCACAATGGCACCAATGGTGGAGCCTTCGGGTAAATCGATTTGATCCAGTCGACGACCAACCACTTTTGAGGTGTTTTTATCCCCATGGGCAATGGCTTCAATGGCTTCAGCGGCCCCTCTACGCAAGCTGTGGACGTTGGCCACATCACCACGGCGAACGTGGGTTAGCAAGCTACCTATGGTGGTTTGACTTGGGCTGATGGCAATATCGATGCCTTGGCCTTGTACAAGATCCACGTATTGGGCTTTGTTGATGAGGGTCATCACTTTACGTGCACCTAATTGCTTGGCCAGCATAGAGGACATGACGTTCACTTCGTCATCATTGGTTAGGGCGCAGAAAACATCGGTGTTTTCGATATTTGCTTCCAGCAATAGCTCTTTGTCGGTGGCGCTGCCATTCATGATGATGGTTTTGCTTTTTACTTTTTCACTTAAACGTTCACAGCGGTGTAAATTGTGGTCGATCAGTTTTACGTTGTAGAACGGCTCGAGCACTTGAGCAAGGCGGGCACCAATGTTGCCGCCACCTGCAATAATGACGCGCTTATATGGTTGTTCGCTGCGGCGCATTTCAGCCATGACCGTACGAATGTCTTTGGTGGCGGCAATGAAGAACACTTCATCGTCGACCTCAATAACGGTATCGGCGGCCGGTAAAATGGCTTGGCCTTGACGATAAATAGCGGCCACTCGGGTATCCACGCCACTTTTAAGATGCTCGCGCAGATAGCGTAATTCTTGTCCCACAAGAGGGCCGCCATAGTAGGCCTTAACACCTACTAACTTGGCTTTATTGTTAGCAAAGTCCAGTACTTGAAGGGCACCAGGGAATTCTAATAGACGTTTTATGTAGTTAGTAACCACTTGCTCTGGGCTAATAAAGACATCGATCGGCACCCCTTGGTTACCAAACAGCTCTTGATATTGGGTATATTCTTGCGCGCGGATTCGGCTGATTTTGGTAGGGGTTTTGAACAGGGAGTGGGCCACCTGACAGGCCACCATGTTGACCTCGTCACTGTTGGTGACGGCGACCAGCATATCGGCATCATCGCCACCGGCTTGGGTCAGCACATGGGGAAAGGATGCTTTTCCGCGCACCGTTCGAATGTCTAAGCGGTTTTGTAACTCTTTTAAACGCTCGCTATCGGTGTCGACCACGGTAATGTCATTACCTTCCGTAGCAAGGTGTTCGGCTAGAGTGCCGCCTACTTGGCCGGCGCCTAAAATAATAATTTTCATACGGTTTAATGAAACCTATCTGCGTTGCCAATACTGGGTTAAAAGTGCTGTTTGTCTTCTGCTCAACCGTTATGGCATTGCAGCTGTTTGCGTCACGCTTAAATACTGAGGATCTGTTTAAGACTGCTTATGCAGCAGCGCATAAAAGAATCCATCATGGCCATTTTCTTGTGGGAACAATTGCCAGCCAAAGCCTGTATCAACCCCAGTGGATAACGACATGGGCGCTAGCGTGGCATCATCTTGCTCATTTAAAAAGGCGCAAATGTTATCACGGTTTTCCACTGATAAAATCGAGCAAGTGGCATACAGTAATGTGCCGCCTGGTTTTAGAAGACCCCATGCTTTCTTAAGAATGTCCCCCTGCAATTGCGCAAGGTTATCAATATCTTCTTTTTTACGCAGTAACTTAATATCCGGGTGACGTCTTATGACGCCGGTAGCGCTGCATGGCACATCCAATAAAATGCGATCAAATGGCTGACCATCCCACCAAGTTTCGGGGTTTTGTGCTTCCCCTTGCGTTACCTGAGCGGTGAGTTTTAAACGCGCCAGGTTCTCTTCAACACGGGTTAGGCGTTTGGCGTCTGCGTCTAAGGCCAGTACCTCCGCTTGGTTGTTGCTGTATTCAAGAATGTGGCAGGTTTTCCCCCCTGGTGCGCTACAGGCATCCAGAATCCGCTCACCCGCTTGAGGCGCTAAAAGAGCCGCTGCAAGCTGTGCGGCTTCATCTTGTACACTGCAGCTAGCATCACTGAAACCGGGTAGGCCGGTCACATCGCAGGCTTTATTTAAATAAATAGAAGTAAGCGCATGCTTGCCTTCAAAGGCTTTAATTTCATGATCCTCTAATGTTTGTAGGTACTCACTTCTAGATTGCGACATGGCATTGTTACGCAAGCAAAGTGGGGCTTGATTATTGCCTTGTTCACAAATGCTTTGCCATTGATCTGGCCAGTTCTTTTTAAGCAGTTTGATGAACCACTTTGGATGCTCAAAGTGAGGCACTTCGCTTTCTTTAAGTGATGCGTTGAGCTCTGCTTTTTCCCGTTGAAAGCGGCGCAGGATGGCATTTAACACCCCTTTGAATTTGCCGAGATTGAGCTGCTCGCAGGCTTCAACGGTTTCGTTAATGGCAGCGTGCTCAGAAATATCACTATGGGCCAGCTGATATAAGCCCACCCACAACAACGCCTGAATTGGGCGAGCGGATTCAGGCAACGGCTTAACCAATAAAATTTTGCTTAGGGCGTTGATCGAGAAAAAATAACGACAGCTGCCAAAGCACAGGTGCTGCAGCAGAGGTTTGTCTTGCTCTAATCCCTGCTTAGAAAAATAAGCCAAGGCGGATGTGAGGCTTTTTTGTTCGTCCACCACATCAAGTAGAACCTGAGCCGCAAGGGCTCGGCTATTTAAAACTGCTGGCATTTAGAGCTCGCTGGCTAATACGTACTGTTCGTTGAAAGGGTGTTTGCCGTTGAGGATATCCACTACCTTCATGGGTTTTTTCCCCGGTAGCTGAATTTGCTCAAGGGAAACCGCCATATTGCCGCAGGCAATGATGATGCCCATATCATTCACGCTAAGAATGGTACCGGGCAGGGCTGTGTGGGGCTGTGGATAAACTTGCGCTTGTAAAATACGAATGCGGTTGTCACCGAGCAAGGTGTAACACATGGGCACAGGGTTAAACGCCCGAATTTTCTGCACCACTTGTTGTGCGTCTTGGCGCCAATCGATCAGGGCTTCATGTTTGTTGAGCTTGTGCGCATAAGTCGAAAGCTCATCATTTTGCACTTCTCCCAACACGGCGCCTTGGGCGAATTTATTCACAACCTGTACAACCGCTTCGCTGCCGATTTTTGCAAGGCGGTCATGCAGTGAGCCACCTGTATCGTTAGGCATGATAGGGGTGTCCACTTTATACAGCATGGGACCTGTATCAAGCCCCAATTCCATCTGCATGACTGTGACACCGGTTTTATCGTCACCGGCTTCAATGGCGCGTTGAATCGGTGCGGCACCGCGCCAGCGAGGCAGCAAAGACGCATGGCTATTAATACAGCCCAGTGTTGGAATATCTAAAACGGACTGAGGCAGCAATAAACCATAAGCAACAACGATGAATAGATCGGGCTTTAAGTCAGCCAGCTGTTGAACGTCTTCCGCGGCTTTGAAATTAAGCGGCTGAAACACATCAATACCGTTATCCAAAGCCACCTGTTTGACGGCGCTGGGTTGCAGTTTTTTACCACGGCCAGCGGGACGGTCAGGCTGAGTATAGACGCCGACAATATTCGCAGACGTCTTTAAGAGGGCCTCTAAATGTCGTGCGGCAAAATCGGGCGTGCCTGCAAATACAATTCTCAAGGGAATATCCTTAGGCTAAAAATGATCACGCCGAATGGGATTCGGCGTGTAGGTTAAGCGTTTTTGGCCGCTAGGCGATGTTGTTTTTCAAGCTTTTTACGAATGCGATCACGCTTGGTGCTCGAGAGATAATCCACAAACAGTTTACCGTCTAAATGATCCATTTCGTGCTGAATGCAGACCGCTAATAAACCCGTGGCTTCGATTTCGAAGTCTTTACCATCTTGGTCTTTGGCTTGAATCAAGCAGTGCTCAACACGCTCAACGTCTTCGTAAAAACCAGGAATACTTAGGCAGCCTTCCTGCATTTTTTCTTTCTCGCCCTCTAACACAGTGATTTTAGGGTTAATGAAGACCAGTGGCTCGCTACGATCTTCACTGATGTCGATGACGATGATTTCTTCATGCACATCCACTTGCGAAGCGGCTAGGCCAATGCCAGGTGCGTCGTACATGGTGTCGAACATGTCTTTGATCAGTTGACGGTGTTTGTCCGTTACTGTGCCCACTGGCTTGGCTTTTGTACGCAAGCGAGGGTCTGGAAACTCTAAAATATCTAATATAGCCATAAACTTGTGAAGCCTTAGTAGTCATCAGGGCATAGGCCCTGCTAATATTGTATGTATCTATTATATCCAATGTAGCAGCCGGTTGTCTCATAACCTGCGGCATACAAATAAAAATAAGGGATTAACCCATGCTCAAACCCTTGCTTAAACGCATATCCTTGGCCCTGTGTATTATTGGTTTTATCAGCGTTGCCCACGCTGTTGATTTAAAGCCGGGTCACCCTGTTGAGTATGTGGTGAAAGATGGCGATACCCTTTGGGACCTTTCGCAAACCTTTCTAGACGATGCTTGGTTGTGGCCTGAGATTTGGCAGATCAATGAGCAAATTGAAAATCCCCATCTTATATACCCTGGCGACACCATAGGTTTGGTTTATAAAGGCTCTCAAGTAAAAGTAACGGTTAAGCAACGCTCTGCCGCCGTTAATGAAGTGATCAAGCTTACACCGACAGCACGCATTAGCATGCTAGCCAGTGCCATTCCGCCAATTCCGATGACGGCCATTTCAAGTTTTATGACCAATAGCCGCATTGTTAAAAGTAAGCAGCTAAAAGGCGCTCCTTATGTGGTGGCCGGTGATGACAATCGAATTTTAGCCGGTGGCGGCGGTAAGGTTTACGCCCGTGGGTTTGATAAAGGCGAAGAGCCACAGGCTGGCTACGGCATTTTCCGTAAGGGTCAGGTATTTGTGGACCCTGATACCTCAGAAGTACTCGGCCTTGAAGCCCGTGAAGTGGGCGCTGGTTCAGTACAAGCATGGGATGGCGATGTGGCTACCTTATCATTGGGTAACACTCGTGAAGAAGTCATGGCCGGTGACCGTTTGCTTGCAACGGAAGATCGCCAAGTGGTGGCGAATTTTATTCCAAGCTCACCACCAGATAACATTTATGGTCGTATGATTGCGGTACTGGGTGGTGTGACTCAAATCGGTCAATATCAAGTGGTTGTGGTGAATCAGGGGGATCGTGATGGCGTGACAGAAGGCAACGTGTTGGCCATTTATAAAGAAGGTAACACCATTATTGACCGTGTGACTCGTCAAAAAGTGAAGCTGCCATCTGAGCGTGCGGGCTTGATGATGCTGTTTCGAGTGTTTGATAAAGTCAGCTACGGTTTGATCTTAAGAGCTAAGGTGCCGTTATCTGTAGGCGATGAAGTGCGTAGCCCGCAGTAATCTGTTTTCCTGGGTCTTGATCTAAGACCATTGCCTGATTCTTTCAAAAAAGCCTTTGGTTAAAGTAACCAAAGGCTTTTTTTATGCCTAAATGTTAGAAAATAAGGTGGCAAAGGACAGCAACCATGGCGTGGACAACGCAGCAATTAAACTGGATCAACCTCGCTTTAACGCCGGGCATTGGCCCAAAAACAATACAAAAACTGTTGGCGCAAAACGTGTCCCCAAGTGAGATATACCATCTCAGGGTTAAAGACATACAAGCTTTAGGTATCAGTGAAAAAATCGCACAAGACATCCTAAAGCACCCACCAAATAAACCCAGTAAGCGAGTCGAAGCGGCGTTGACCTGGGCACAATCTTCCAGCCATCACCTTATCACTCTAGACTGTACGAGTTACCCTGAGCACTTAAAGCACATTGCCACCGCGCCGCCTTTGCTGATGGTAAAAGGTAATTTAGATGCGCTGTCTTATCCTCAAGTGGCCATGGTGGGCAGTCGATACCCAACAAGCAGCGGGGCGCAACAAGCGTATGACTTTGCTCAGCAGCTTTCCCATTTAGGGGTCACCATTACCAGCGGTTTAGCCAAGGGCGTCGACGCTTTAGCCCACCAAGGGGTTGTGGATGTGAGTGGTTCAACCATTGCCGTATTAGGCACGGGGATCGATGAAATTTACCCGAAAGCCAATACGAAATTAGCTGAGCAAATCATTGAACAAGGTGCTTTAGTCAGTGAATTTCCATTGGGCACCAAAGCCATGAAAGGACACTTTCCAAGGCGTAATCGCATTGTCAGTGGTTTGAGTTTGGCGACCTTAGTGGTGGAGGCCACTTTGAAAAGTGGCTCATTGATAACCGCTCGACAAGCCCTAGAGCAAAACCGTGAGGTGATGGCCATTCCCGGTGTCATTCATAATCCTCAAAAAGCAGGCTGTCATTTTTTGATCAGGCAAGGGGCAAAATTAATTGAAACCCCTGAGCAGGTTTTAGAGGAGTTAAGCTTGCAGTTAGCCCCACAAAATAAGGGCTCAATTCATATAAACAGTTGCGCACAACAAAATAGTGCAAGCTTGGAATTGCACGGGGAGCAGCTAAAAGTCTATGACGCTGTGGATTATGATGGGCTGGATATGGAAAGCTTGGTGAATAAAACCCGGCTGGATGTAGGTCAACTTTCCATGGTGTTAATGGAGTTAGAATTGTCCGGTTTGTTGAAGCAAGAGCAGGGGCTGTATGCACGCTGTTAGCCTAAGCCTTGCATGAACGCGAGAGCTTAGGTAAGTTGCGCATTCTGTCTTTCCTAAGGCTTATAAAATGCGCTGGCCAATTAATATTGCAAGTAATGTTATACGTGATGGTGGCGTCATTGCCTACCCAACCGAAACCGTCTGGGGCTTAGGCTGTGATCCATTTAATATTGGCGCGCTAGAGCGTGTCATTGAAATTAAAAAACGCGATGCCGACAAAGGATTGATTCTGGTTGCTGCGAACATCGAGCAATTTGATTTTTTACTGCATGACGCAGATGAACAAACCATTGAAAAACTAAAAGCCAGTTGGCCTGGCGCCGTAACCTGGTTAGTGCCTCATAATAACCGAGTGCCTCAATTGGTTCATGGCCAGTTTGATACCGTAGCCATTCGGGTCAGCTCTCACCCTATGGTGCAACAGCTGTGCAGCCAAGTGGGCGGCCCAATTGTGTCGACGTCTGCCAATTTTTCAGGCAAACCCACTGTTAGAAGCGCGGTTCAAGCGCAGTGTGTTTTAGGTCAGTATTTAGATTTTATTTTGTCCGGCCCTGTGGGTTTGGCAAATGCACCCAGTCGTATCATTGATATGAAAACTGGGCGCGTGATTCGAGGATAATCATGGTTAATATAGATGCGGTAAAGCAGTACCTACTGGCTCTGCAAGATAATATTTGTGAGCAGTTGGCCGCAGAAGATGGTGGTGCCATCTTTACCGAGGAAAACTGGGTTCGCGAACAAGGGGGCGGTGGCCGCACTCGAGTCATGGCCAATGGAAGCGTGATCGAAAAAGGCGGTGTGAATTTTAGCCATGTTTTTGGCGATACCCTTCCACCGAGCGCTACGGCGAACCGCCCAGAATTAGCGGGTCGCAGTTTCCAAGCCATGGGGGTCAGTTTAGTGATTCACCCGCATAACCCTTATGTGCCCACAAGCCATGCAAACGTGCGTTTCTTTGTGGCAGAAAAAGAAGGGGAAGAGCCCGTTTGGTGGTTCGGCGGTGGTTTTGACCTAACCCCTTACTACGGCAATGAAGACGATGTGCGTGCATGGCACCAAACCGCTAAAGATGCGTGTGACCCGTTTGGTGACGGCGTGTATGAAAAATACAAAAACTGGTGCGATGAGTATTTCCACCTAAAACACCGCGACGAACCCCGTGGTGTGGGTGGTCTGTTTTTTGATGACCTTTACGAAGACGGTTTTGATAAGAGCTTTGCCTTTATGCAAAGTGTGGGTGACCACTTTATTAAAGCGTATCGACCGATTATGGCGGCGCGTAAAGACACCCCGTTTGGCGAGCGCGAGCGTAAATTCCAATGCTATCGTCGTGGGCGCTATGTCGAGTTTAACTTGGTATTTGATCGCGGCACGATTTTTGGATTACAAACCGGTGGGCGCACCGAGTCCATCTTGATGTCCTTACCGCCCATTGTCCATTGGGACTATAACTGGCAGCCAGAACCTGGTAGCGCTGAAGATAAGCTATACACCGACTTTTTAGTGAAAAAAGACTGGTTAGCGTAACTCCATTTAAGAACTATTCGTCACAGAGGCCATTTGAGTGACCGACTTATATGCGGTAATGGGCAACCCCATTAATCATAGTAAAAGCCCGAGCATTCATGCTCAGTTTGCCGAGCAAGCAAAGCAAGACTTGGTTTACAGCGCCATGCTTGTGCCCATCGAAGGGTTCGATGCAGCGGTAAAAGATTTCTTTAAAGGCTCCGGTAAGGGTTTAAATATTACCGTGCCATTTAAAGAGCAAGCCTTCGTATTGGCTAACGCACTGACGCCTCGCGCACAGACAGCGCAAGCGGTGAACACGCTGATGCTACAAGAAGACGGCAGCATTCTTGGTGACAACACAGATGGTGCTGGTTTAGTGCGTGATCTTGTGATGAATCAGCAAGTGGAAATTACGGGCAAACGCGTGTTAGTGATTGGTGCCGGTGGCGCGGTACGCGGCATCTTGCAGCCATTCTTAGAGCAAGACCCAGAGCTAATCGTAATCGTTAATCGCACAGTAGAAAAAGCACAGGCATTAGCGGATAGCTTCAAGGACTTTGGCAATATTCAGGCTCAGCGCTTTGAAGACTTGTCCGAACCATTTGATGTAATCATCAATGGTACGTCCGCAAGTTTAAGTGGCGACGTGCCGCCATTGCCGGACACAGTCGTTGCTGTAAATACGGCGGTTTATGACATGATGTATAGCCGAGAATTAACCCCGTTTTTAGTTTGGGCGCAAAAACTCGGAGCAAGAAAAGTCATTGATGGCTTGGGTATGCTAGTGGAGCAGGCGGCGGTCAGTTTTGAACTGTGGCGTGGTAAAAAGCCAGACAGTATTGCAGTGCTCAGCGATTTACGTGAGCAACTACAAGGTAAGTAAGCAACCTTGAAAGCTGAGAGATAGATATAAAAAAAGCACCTTAAGAAATCTTAAGGTGCTTTTTTATTAGTCTTCTAAATCCCAGTAATCATCGAGCTGCATTTTTTTGCGCTCAAGGTGTGCCTCAATGGCGCGTCGAGCAACCAGTTTGGCAGACGCCTCACTCTTTTTGCTCACCACGATATTTCCTTTCTTATCAAAATTTACCAGCTCTTCACTGGCCTGATCTTTGATGACTGCAGTTGCTTCCATGGATCACCCTTTTGATTACCTGTCTTAGACGGCTTATTGTTATTAATAAAGGTGACAACAGCATGACAATAAATGGCTCAAAAAACAATCACTTAACGAGTTGAAATGCTAATAATGGTGCAAACTCAGCATAAATAATGGCTTTATTGTTTATTTTTTGATCGTATTTTCGCTGTGGCGTAATGAGCTAATGCTTTTTTTAACCTTCGCTAAGTGCTCAATAAAGTCGGGCCCTTTGCGCTGGGCGACACCCACAGCCAAGCAATCAATGACCAATAAGTGCGCAATGCGTGAGGTCATGGGGGTAAACACATCTGTGTCTTCGTTAATATCCACATGAATGGGCAGATCTGCTAAACCACTCACGGGTGTGTTTGGAGGAGACAGCGAAATCACATGTGCACCTTGTTGTTGCGCCATATCCATTGCGTGGAGTAAATCTTTTGTGCGGCCACTTTGGCTAATGGCCACCACGACGTCATCTTGTTGCAAGGTGACGGCAGACATACATTGCATGTGTGGGTCGGAATAGGCCACGGTAGAAAACTGCAAGCGGAAAAACTTATGCATGGCATCCATGGCCACGGCACCGGAAGCACCAAAGCCATAAAATTCCACCCGCTTGGATTTGTTTAATGCATCAATGGCCGCCGCCACTTGTGCAGAATCCAAAAAATTCCGAGTGGTAATGATTTGATTAATGCTGGTATCGAAAATCTTTTTAATGATATCCGAGCTGGTGTCATCCTCGGCAATGGCAAATTGGCCAAGGCTATGATGCACCGTATTGCTTTGTGCCATGCGCACTTTAAATGCTTGAAAACCATTTAACCCCAGTGCGCGGCAGAAACGCACAATGGTGGGTTCGCTCACCATGGCTTCTTGGGCAAGATCCACAATGCGCATGTGAATAACAGAATCCACATTACTGAGCACGTACTCGGCCACCTTCACTTCAGATTTACGCATCTGTGGAATGGCTTGGCGGATTTGATCAATAAAGGGGTTTTGATGAGGCACTGTGGGCTCGCTTCAGGCTTTGGCGCAAGTATAGCCTAAAGTCATTTATGATCAGAAGCCTTAATACCATTCACTGTAAGGATGGACAGTAATGACTGCAAGCTGGGCCATGCTCAGATATAATGCCCCCTCATTTAATAGACAGCTTGTTATGGACGTTACCGAACTTTTAGACGGGTTAAACCCGCAACAGCGCGAAGCGGTTGCTTCACCGTTAAACCATCAACTCGTGTTAGCGGGAGCAGGCTCGGGCAAAACTCGCGTGCTGGTGCATCGTATTGCATGGCTCATGCAAATTGAACACGTCAGCCCAGGTTCTATTCTAGCGGTGACCTTTACCAACAAAGCGGCCAAAGAAATGCGTCACCGTGTAGAAGAGCTGACCGGCATCAGTCCACGCCATTTATGGATCGGCACCTTTCACTCATTGGCTCACCGTTTGTTGCGTACCCATTGGAAGCAAGCCAACCTGCCTGAGAACTTCCAGGTTATTGATAGCGATGACCAACTGCGTTTAATCAAGCGTATCGTGCGCGCCATGAATATTGATGAAAATACCTACCAGCCAAAACAAGCTCAATGGTTTATCAACGAACAAAAAGACGAAGGTTTAAGAGCGGCCCATATACAACCATTCAATGATGAGTGGGCGCAAACCATGGTCACCATCTACGGCGCCTATGAAGAAGCCTGTCAGCGCGCTGGTATGGTGGATTTTGCCGAACTGTTATTGCGTGCCCATGAGCTTTGGTTAAATCAGCCTGCGGTTTTAGCGCAATATCAAAATCGCTTTCGTTATATTTTGGTGGACGAGTTTCAAGATACCAACAGCATTCAATATGCCTGGTTACGTGTGCTGGCTGGCAATGTGGTGCCGGTGATGGCCGTGGGGGATGACGATCAGTCCATTTATGGCTGGCGTGGTGCGCGTATTGAAAACATTCAACAGTTCACCAAAGACTTCAGCGGCGCTCAACAGGTTAAGTTAGAGCAAAACTACCGTAGCACCAGTAATATCCTAAATGCCGCCAATGCCGTCATTGATAATAACCCGTCGCGTTTGGGCAAAAATCTATGGACAGAAGGTGAGCCCGGTGAGCTGATTTCCTTATACAGCGCCTTTAACGAGCAAGACGAAGCGCGCTTTATATGTGATGAAATTGAAAGCTGGAAAAAAGCCAACCCCACTAAACGTTACGAAAACTGCGCCATTTTGTATCGCTCAAACGCTCAGTCGCGCGTAATCGAAGAAGCCTTTATTCGTGCCAGTTTGCCGTATCGCATTTACGGTGGTCAGCGTTTCTACGACCGCCTTGAAATCAAAAATGCCATGGCGTATTTGCGCCTGCTATTAAACCGTCATGACGATGCCGCGTTAGAGCGCGTCATCAATGTGCCGGCCCGTGCCATCGGTGAAAAGACTGTGCAGCAATTACGCTCTTTCGCCCGAGAGCATGGCACTTCTTTATGGCAAGCCTTAGAGCAAAGCATTAGACAGAAATTATTATCCGCCCGTGCTCTAACGTCGTTAAGTAAGTTTGAAGAACTGCTGGATGAAATGGAAGTGAGCACACAAAACATTGAGCTGCATGAACAAGTGGATCATGTGATTCAGCACAGTGGCTTGATCGAACATCACCAAAAAGAAAAAGGCGAAAAGGCCCAAGCCCGCTTAGAAAACTTAGACGAGCTGGTCACCGCCGCAAAAAGTTTTGACCCTGAAGCCATGCAAGAAATTCCACCCGAGGGTGAAGAGGCGGTGAGCTACACATCACCCATGGCGGCGTTTATTGATCAAGCGGCATTGGATGCCGGCGACTCACAAGCGGATGAATTTGAAGACAGCGTGCAAATGATGACGTTGCACAGCGCCAAAGGTTTGGAATTCCCGTTGGTGTTCTTAGCCGGTGTCGAAGAGGGCTTGTTCCCCCATAAAATGTCAGCCGATGACCCCAACCGTTTAGAAGAAGAGCGCCGTCTGTGTTATGTGGGTATTACCCGCGCCATGGAAAAACTCATCATGACCTATGCCGAAAGTCGCCGCTTGCATGGTCAAGAAACCTTCAACTCACCATCGCGTTTTATTCGCGAAATTCCAAAAGAATATCTACAAGAAGTGCGCTTAAAAAGCACGGTGAAAAAACCGGTATCCAATTACTTCAGCACCCAAAGCGCCAAAGAAGCCACTGGCTTGAATATCGGTCAGCGGGTTTGGCATGAGAAGTTTGGTGAAGGTGTAGTGCTGGACATGGAAGGCCAGGGGCCGCAAACCCGCTTACAAGTGTCGTTTGATTTTGATGGCACCAAATGGCTGGTTTCAGCGTATGCAAACTTAAGACCTATGGATGATTAATATTAGATTGCTGGGTCGCGCCCCTGCGCGCGATAACAAAAAAAATAAATAAAAATATAAAACTAAAATAAGAAGGAGATTATTAATGAAAGCTATCCTTATCGGTGTTTTAGCAATCTTGCTAAGCGCCTGCGGTGAAAAAACAGAGACAGGCGCCAAAAGCGCCGAGCCAAAACAAACATTTGAATGGAAGTTGGTCACCAGCTGGCCGAAAAACTTTCCAGGTTTAGGTACGGGCCCTGAGAAGTTCGCCAAAATGGTAGATGACATGTCTGGCGGGCGTTTAAAAATTAAAGTCTATGGTGCTGGCCAATTAGTGCCAGCGCTTGAAGTGTTTGATGCGGTTTCCCGTGGCACGGCGCAAATGGGTCACAGCGGTGCGTATTATTGGAAAGGCAAAGCCCCTGCGGCACAGTTTTTCACCTCAGTGCCGTTTGGTTTAACCGCACAAGAAATGCATGGCTGGATTCATTACGGCGGCGGTATGGAATTATGGCAAGAAGTGTATGCGCCATTTAATTTGATTCCATTGGCTGGCGGCAATACTGGCGTGCAAATGGGTGGCTGGTTCAATAAAGAAATAAATAGCCTTAAAGATTTAGACGGTTTAAAAATGCGTATCCCTGGTTTAGGTGGTGAAGTGCTGCAACGCGCTGGTGGCACACCGGTAACCTTACCGGGCGCTGAATTATTCACCGCACTGCAAACCGGAGCCATTGACGCCACTGAATGGGTGGGGCCATACAATGACCTAGCCTTTGGTTTATATAAAGCGGCGAAATACTACTACTATCCAGGCTGGCATGAGCCAGGCTCCATGATGGAATACACCGTTAACAAAACGGCATTTGAAGCCTTACCAAAAGACTTACAAGCCATCGTAAAAGTGGCATCCCGTGCTGCCAACCAAGACATGCTGGACGAATACACCTCACGTAATAATAAAGCCCTGCAAGAGCTAATTAATAAGCATGGTGTTGATGTGCGCGCCTATCCAGATGACGTATTACAAAAACTAAAAGGTTTGTCGTATGAAGTACTAGAAGAATTAGCCGCGAAAGACCCAATGAGCAAAAAAGTGTATGAGTCGTTTAAGGCTTATAGAGATAATGTGGTGGAGTATCATAAGATTTCTGAGCAAGCGTATTTGAATGCTCGTAGTAAATAATTTAAACAAGGATTTGCTTTGAAGTATCTATTTAAAATCTACTTAATTTTAAGCGCGCTTTTTATTTCAGGGTGTGCAGCACCCTATAAACCACCAACAGAAAAGGCACCACAAAATTGGTATGGTAAAACTGGATTTTTATATGAAAAAAAAACGCTTAAGATTATTAATAGAGAGCCAAAAGAAGGCGATATTGTTTTAACGAGTAAAGTGCACCTAAGGCGAACAGCAGAAATTACAGATGGGGTTGTATTTCGCTCTGCATTTGGTAGCGAAATGCTTTTTTCAGCAGGTACAGCTATATGGGCAGAGCAGTACTCAGTATTCAAAGCTAAACGAAATGAACCTGAATATAAAAATCAACAGGAAGAAAACAATCCTATTGAATGGTGTGGATTTGTGAATGGCGGAAGTATCCATATTCCGGAATCAGAGTTGTATTGTATGTTCTGGGAAGCGCCTAATGAAGCTAGATATGTGAGAGGATACGGCAGTAAATTGGGTGCTTCTCATATACCTAGAAGTATTTCTAGCAAAGGTGGTACGTTGGGGCCAGTTCCTAACTTTATAGAAAAAGATATCAAGCTAGATGAAACGTTTACGGTTAAAATCTTTGTAGATAAGATAAATAAAATTGGAGTAAAATTCAAAGAGGATATTTCAAATGGTAGTTATGTTGTAAGTAGTAACTATTTCTATTTGAAATGGGCGGACAGTAATTTGGTGAATCGCGATGGTTTAAAATTGTCAGTATTTGCCAGTGATAATTACACTGCATTAAAAATAAAAAGTGATTAAGGATAATAATGAAGCACACAATTATAGGTCTATGTCTGCTGGTATTAGTTGGTTGTACTAGCATGACACAGCAATCATTCCCCTTGGCAGATATGCAACTTGTTGATCCAGATAAAGCATTAATCATTGTTAAGAGAAAAAGAGAGCATAGTCGAAGTGCTGTTCAGGCTGAAGTTTTCGATAATGGTCGGCTTGTTGGTAAATCTGGTGTTTTACCTCGAGCTGGGCAATCCAGTAATTGGTTAATTTGGGAGAGGGAACCGGGAGAAATGAAACTAGCGTTGAAACCCGGAGATAAGGACCAAATAATTGAAAATGTGTTGGCTGGTAAGAAATATGAATATTTAATCTCAGATACTTTTTGGGGACTAACTCTTAAGTAAAAAATTAAAACGGGAGTCATTGGCTCCCGTTTTCTTTTCTACTAGCATCAGACATCTGGCCCAATTATCAATCCTGCGGCACCTGACGAATACGTCCATTGTCATCCATGGCCACATAGATAAATGTTGACTCACTCACCTTAGTTAGCTCATCGTAATAGGTGTTCTGACTCCACACTTCTACTTGTACATGAATAGACGTGCGACCAATCTCTTTCACCTTGGTATAGCAGCAAATGGCGTTGCCCGATTTCACCGGTGATAAAAACGCAGTGGCTTCGCTGGCCACCATGGTGACACGGCCTTTAGAGATCATCCGCGCCGTATCTTCGGCGGCGGCGTCCATTTTGCCTAATACCCAACCACCACTGATGTCGCCATTGGCGTTGCAGTCGGCTTGTGTGGGAATAATGCGCAGGGTTAACCTGCCATTGGGTAGCGGTGTGTCTTCAGTAAAATCATTCATGATGTCATCTTATTATGTTTATTAATGGGAGCCGTTTTACTCCCATTGGTTTTGCAATACAAGCGAACACATTGTTGTGGGTCACAAACCCATGACTGATTGTTTAATCATGGGTAAAACTGTGAGCTAGGGGGCTTTTTAGAGTGCTTGTGTGCTTGGTTTGTTTTTAGTTATAGATTTGATCCGGCAACCAGGTGGCCAGCTCTGGTATGCAGGCAAGCAATATCAGCACCAATAATTGGATTAAGATAAACGGCATCACGCCCTTGTAGATATCCAGGCTCTTGACTGTATCACCGGCCACACCGCGCAGATAAAACAGCGCAAAGCCAAAAGGCGGTGTTAAGAAGCTGGTTTGCAAGTTAATGGCAATCATGATGCCAAGCCAAACTGGGTCTAAGCCCATAGCCAGTAGAACAGGTGCTACGATGGGCACCACCACAAAAGTGATCTCGATAAAGTCTAAGATAAAGCCTAAGAAAAAGATCACCACCATGACGACGATGGTGGCACCAATGACACCACCTGGCATGTCTTGGAAAAAGCTTTCCACGAGTTCATCGCCGCCGTAGCCACGGAACACCAGCGAGAAGACAGCCGCCCCAAAGAAGATCATGAACACCATGGCGCTCACGTTTAAGGTGCCATCCATGGTTTCTTTTAGCTGCTTCATGTTTAGGCTTTTGTTTAAAAACGCCAGCAAGGTGGCGCCTACCGCGCCCACACCAGCGGCTTCAGTAGGTGTAGCGATACCACTTAAAATGCTGCCCAGTACCGCAATAATCAGTAATAACGGTGGGGCCATTTGTTTAATGGCCTGTGCCCAACTGGCAGACTCATCGGTCTTGGCCATGGCCGGCGCCATTTCTGGTTTTAACCACGCTAAGACCAATACATAGACTATGTAGGCGAAGACTAAAATCAGCCCAGGAATTAAGGCGCCCATGAATAAGTCCGCCACAGAGATGGTCTCTGGGCTGAATATCCCCATTTTTAATTGGGCCTGCTGGTACGCGCTGGAAAGCACGTCTGCTAGCAGAATCAGCGCCATGGACGGCGGGATGATTTGCCCCAGCGTACCCGTGGCACAGATGGTGCCTGTGGCTAAAGCCGGGCTGTAATTGTTTTTCAGCATGGTGGGCAAGGTAATCACCCCCATGGTCACCACGGTGGCACCTATGATTCCGGTACTGGCAGCCAGCAGCATGCCCACTAAGATCACAGAGATGGCTAAACCGCCGCGCATGGAGCCAAATAAGCCGCCCATGGTTTTCAGTAGATTCTCAGCGATTTTGCTCTTTTCAAGCATGATGCCCATGAACACAAACAGAGGCACCGCAATCAACAGCTGATTACTCATGATGCCAAATAGGCGGTTGGGTAGGGCTTCTAAGAATGCGCCATCAAATTGGCCAGTAATCGTGCCTAGCAAGGCAAACATCAGAGCCACGCCAGATAAGGTAAACGCCACTGGATAACCCAGCATCAATACGGCGCACACCGCAATAAACATAATAAAGGGCATGAATTCCATTTATTTGCCCTCCGTTTGGCTGGCCAGCTGCTTTAAGGCGGTGCCGTGGCGAATGAGGTTGGCGATGCCTTGCAGGCTCAGTAATAGCGGTAAAATCAATAACAGACTTTTTAATACATATAAGAAAGGTAAGCCATTGCCCTCTACGCTGCGCTCGCCCATGGCAAAACTGCTGCTCACATAAGGCAGGCAAATCATAAAAATAAAGCCGCAAGTAGGCAGTAATAAAAAGAGAGTGCCAAGTAGGTTGACCCAGTGCTGCTTACGTTCGCTCATGTGTTGGTAAAACACATCTACACGTACATGGGCATCTTGCTGCAAGGTATAGGCGGCGCCGAGCATAAATAAGCTGGCATGAAAGTAGGTCATGGTTTCTTGCAGGGCAATGGGGGACCAGTTAAACAAATAACGTAGGGCCACAACTAAGGCGGTATTGACCACAAGTATTAACCCTAAATAGCGGGTGGCAAGGCCGACGCGTGTAATGAAGGCTTCAATATAAAGCTGAATAGGTGTCATAAAGGCGGCTAATTAGTAGAAAATTGCTCGGCATTATAACCATGTTTTATCGGGCTGTGAGGGCTAATCCGTAGGAAGTAGTAGGTATCATGCAGGTTTGAACTGATTTTGGAAGAAACCCGCCAATCTCACTGGTTAGGATTTGTATGACAGTCTGTAATATTACTGTCACATATGTGAAATATATTAGGTAGCGTACATAAAGCGAATAACTCCAGAAGGAGAGAGCAAATGAAACTAACAAAACTACTTGCATCAATGACTTTAGTGGCCAGCGCCATTAGCTTGCCAGCGATGGCGGCTGTGGATGCTGACATTCCTGCTTACACCAAATCAAGCGGTGTATCCGGTAACGTATCCAGTGTGGGTTCTGACACCCTAGCGAATATGATGACATTATGGGCTGAACAATTTAAACGTGAATACCCAAATGTAAACATTCAGATTCAAGCGGCGGGTTCTTCGACTGCGCCACCAGCACTGACTGAAGGTACTTCAAACTTAGGCCCTATGAGCCGCAAAATGAAAGATAAAGAAATTGAGTCTTTCGAAAACAAATTTGGCTACAAGCCAACAGCGGTTCCGGTTGCAATTGATGCCCTTGCGGTATTTGTAAACAAAGATAACCCAATTAAAGGCTTAGAGATGAAGGAAGTGGATGCCATCTTCTCTCGTACTCGTAAATGTGGCGTGGCTAAGTCAATGGATACCTGGGGTGATGTAGGTCTAGACGGCGCTTGGAGCGGTAAAAAAGTCGAACTTTACGGTCGTAACTCTGTATCCGGCACTTACGGTTACTTCAAGAAAATCGCCCTATGTAAAGGTGACTTCAAAAACACCGTAAAAGAACAGCCAGGTTCTGCATCGGTTGTGCAAGCGGTTTCTTCATCTGTTAATGGCGTGGGTTACTCAGGTATGGGTTACCAAACCTCAAGTGTTCGTGCGGTGCCTTTATCTAAAAAAGGTGGCAAGTATGTTTCTGCGACACCTGAAAACGCAGTAAACGGCAGCTACCCGCTTTCTCGTTTCTTGTACGTTTATGTGAACAAGAAGCCAAATGGCGCACTAGCACCGATCGAGCGTGAGTTTTTAAAAATGATTTTGTCTCAGCAAGGTCAAGACATCGTAGCGAAAGATGGTTACATCCCATTACCAGCAAAAGTGGTTAAGAAAACGCTTAAGAGCCTAGGTTTGTAATCGCTAGCTAATGATCATGCAGTAAAAAACGCGCGGGGGATTGATCCCCCGTTAGCGTGTTTGATAAACCCGTTATGTATATAACATTCGGATGAGCCGTTACAATGGCCCGCCGTTTTAGCTAACAAAGTGATAAAGCGAATTATGAGTACGCCTTCAACACCTGAAATCAATTTTGATACGCCCGCCTTGAGACGTCATCGTAAAGGCCGTGCGATTAAAGACCAGCTTGCAAAAGTGGGTATTGCCGTTGGTGGCTTAAGCATTATCGGTGCTGTGCTATTAATTTTCTTTTATCTGCTTTATGAAGTGGCACCGATGTTTGTGCCCGCTGATGTGGAAAAACTCAGTAGCTACAATATTCCAGGTGAGCAAAGCACTGCAAAATCTCCAACCTTATTACTTGCCATGGAAGAGCAAGCCGAAGTGGCATTGCGAATTCAAGAAAATGGCGACTTCACATTCTTCGCGGTGGAAAACGGCGATGTGATTAAAAACTATCGCTTGCCCTTACAAGGCGACATCAGTGCATACGATATTAATACACAGGCGTCCCGTGAAATGGCGTTTGTGAATAAAGAAGGCGATGTGTTTATTGCCAAACACAACTACCGTATTACCTATCCGAACGATGTTCGACTCATTACACCAAAAGTGGACTTCCCATATGGCGAAGCGCCACTAAAAATCTTCGACGAACCCACAGCCGTGAACAATATTACCTTACGTGATGGCGAAGATGCATTAGTACTGGCGGCCATTGATGAACAAGGCCAGCTTCACGTTACGCGCTTTAATAAAGATGTGGATTTCTTAACCGACGAAGTGGTACTTGAATCAGAAGTGGTTAACCTGCCAAAAATATCGGGTCGCATTAATCAAGTTGAAGTGGATCAAGGTATGAACTGGATGTTTGTACTGGCCGATCAGCGTTTATTGCACGTGATTAATTTAAACAGTGAAACCCTCGAGCAAACGGTGACATTGGATGACGTGGGCATCATCACCAGTCTTGATATGTTATTGGGTGAAAACTCCCTTTTAATTGGTACCAGCACGGGCCAAGTTAGCCAATGGTTTATGGCGCGTAAAGACGGTAAGTGGCGTTTACAACAAGTTCGTAACTTTGAAATGCAACACGGTGAAGTAAAAGCCATCTCAACTGAGCAGCGTCGTAAAGGCTTTTTTGTTGCCAGTGTTGAGGGCCACGTAGCCATTTTCCACAGTACGGCCCACCGCACTTTATTTAATGAAAAATTAGTGGATAGCGAAATCGTTAACCTTACGATCAGCCCACGTGCCAAAGATTTATTAATCGAAACCGCCGACGGCAAGATCACCCACTTTAAAGTGGACAATGATCACCCTGAGATCTCTTGGTCATCTATGTGGGATGAGGTTTGGTATGAGGGGTATGAAGAACCCACATACACTTGGCAGAGCTCGTCTTCATCATCTGACTTTGAACCTAAGTATTCATTGGTGCCCTTGGTGTTTGGTACGTTAAAAGGTGCGTTTTATGCCATGATGTTGGCCGCACCGTTAGCCATTGCTGGCGCAATTTATACCGCATATTTCATGGCTCCGGCTCTGCGTCGTAAAGTAAAACCGATTATTGAATTAATGGAGGCACTGCCGACCGTTATTTTGGGTTTTCTTGCGGGCTTGGTATTAGCGCCGTTTATTGAAAATAATTTGCTGGGCATATTTATTATGATGATCGTGGTGCCGATCGCCATGTTGGTGTTTGGTTTCACCTGGGTCAATTTGCCCGCCAAGATTCGCCATGCGGTGCCGGATGGTTGGGATTCACTGCTATTGATACCCGTGATTATTTTAGCCGTGTATGTGGCCATTCAATTTAGCCCAGCCCTTGAGAGTTTATTCTTCGGCGGCTCCATGACCACTTGGTTGAACAACGACCTAGGGGTGACCTTTAGTCAGCGTAATGCCTTAATCGTTGGTCTTGCCATGGGCTTTGCGGTGATCCCAACGATTTTCTCCATTGCAGAAGACGCCATCTTTAGTGTGCCTAAGTCACTTACCTATGGCTCGCTTGCATTGGGTGCGACGCCTTGGCAAACCATGATTAAGGTCGTGCTGCCAACCGCAAGCCCAGGTATCTTCTCAGCCTTAATGATTGGTCTGGGCCGAGCAGTGGGTGAAACCATGATCGTATTAATGGCCACCGGTAATACACCGATTACTGATATGAATATTTTTGAAGGCATGCGTACCTTGGCCGCCAATATCGCGGTGGAAATTCCAGAATCGGAAGTGGCCAGTACCCACTATCGCATTCTGTTCCTAACCGGTTTTGTCTTGTTCTTGTTTACCTTTGTATTCAATACCGCAGCTGAAACCATACGTCAGCGTTTACGCACTAAATACGGTCAGTTGTAGGAGATCGATTCATGAGAGTTTCAGTTAAAGAATGGATTAAATCCGGCTCACCATTTATTTGGTTAAATGCCGGTGCCGTCGCCATCAGTATCATTATGGTGTTGGGTCTAATTGGTTTTATTGCAGCAAAAGGCCTTGTGCATTTTTGGCCTGGTAAAATCATGGAGGCCACTTATACATTGCCGGGTAACACACCTGCGATTGTGATGGGTCAGATTAGCGATAGCGAAATGGTGCCCCAGTCGCAGCTAAAAGCCATTGGTTTGAATACCGAAGACGGAGCCCTAGAAGCCAAGCGTATTTTGATTAAAGTCGGTAACCGTGATGTATATGGCGGCGACTTCCGTTGGGTGCTTGAGCACCATCTAAGTAATATTGACTACCCTGAAAAAGCCATGGCTATCGAGCGTCGTGAATGGGGTAATTTTTACGGCTTTTTAGATAAGGTGTATGAAGGTGAAACACTGGTTGCAGATGGTCAGCAAGACCATGACAACGCATGGCAGCATTTTCAAACCTTAATTGCACGTGCATTAGCGATCCATGATGAAATCATGGATATTCAAAAGCACGATATTGGCGCGATCAACTATGAAATTGAACGTCTACGTTTAAAGCAGCGTTCTTATGAGTTAAAAAATAGTTACGGCGAAGAACAAAAAGCCGAGTTAGAACAAGCGCGTCAAGCGCTGGATGCTGAGTACCAAGGTTACCAAGCGCAGCTTAATGAGCTTTATGCAGCATTGGCCCGTGACCACTTTACCGCCATCGAAATGGGTGGGCAGAGTGTGCATATTAAAATGTCTGAAGTGGTGCGTGCGTTTGAACCAAATAATATGAGCTTCTTTGAAAAAGTTGGTCATTACTTTTCGAAAGTGGGCGAGTTCTTAGGTGACGACCCCCGTGAAGCCAACACTGAAGGCGGTGTATTCCCTGCCATTTTCGGCACGGTATTGATGGTGATTCTAATGGCCATCATGGTAACCCCTTTGGGTGTGGTGGCCGCTGTGTATCTTCGTGAATATGCCAAGCAAGGTACGATCACCAAGGTGATTCGAATTGCAGTAAATAACTTAGCCGGTGTGCCATCCATTGTTTATGGTGTATTTGGCCTGGGTTTCTTTGTCTACTTTTTAGGGGGCACCATTGATGAGTTGTTCTTCCCTGAAGCCTTACCTTCACCGACGTTTGGTACCTCTGGTTTGTTATGGGCCTCGATCACCTTGGCCTTGTTAACCCTGCCGGTTGTGATTGTCGCCACTGAAGAAGGTTTAGCCCGTATTCCGCGTATGATTCGCGAAGGTTCTTTGGCATTGGGTGCCACCAAATGGGAAACCCTAACCCGTGTTATTTTACCCATGGCAAGCCCGGCCATGATGACAGGTGTCATCCTTGCAGTTGCCCGTGCCGCTGGCGAAGTAGCGCCATTGATGTTGGTGGGCGTGGTGAAGCTAGCCCCAACTTTACCGTTAAACGGTAACTATCCGTTTTTGCATCTTGATCAAAAATTCATGCACCTTGGCTTCCATATTTACGACGTGGGTTTCCAGAGCCCCAACGTTGAAGCGGCTCGTCCATTGGTATACGCCACGGCCTTATTATTAGTAATTGTGATCGCCTTATTGAATTTATCTGCGATCTATATCCGTAACCATCTACGTGAGAAATACAAATCACTAGAGATGTGACAATAGGATGTACGAACACCGCGTGCGCATGGATACGCAGAAGCGGTGTTTCAGATTAGAAAGACATAAGCGTGTGAAAGACACAGAGCAGAATTTAAAATTATAGTGAATGAAATTATGACACAAACAACAGAGCAAAAAGGCCACAGTCTCGATATATCCTCCATGGGTCGTGAATCTAAGCATCTGGATATCAGCAAAGAAATTCCAGCGCTGAAAGTAAACGACTTGCGTCTAAGCTATGGTGAAAAAGAAGCGCTTCACGGCATTGATATGATCATCCCGAAGAAACGCGTAACTGCGTTCATTGGGCCGTCAGGTTGTGGTAAGTCCACATTACTGCGCTGTTTTAATCGTATGAACGACTTGGTTGATGGCTGTAGCATTACCGGCGAAATCTTATTGGACGATCAAAACATCTATCAAAAAGGTGTGGATGTGGCTGAGCTACGTCGTCGCGTGGGGATGGTGTTTCAGAAGCCAAACCCGTTCCCAAAAAGTATTTATGAAAACGTGGCTTATGGTCTGCGTATTCAGGGCATTAATAAAAAGCGTCAAATTGACGAAGCGGTTGAGTGGGCTTTAAAGAGCGCCGCCCTTTGGAACGAAGTAAAAGACCGTCTACACGAAAGCGCACTGGGCATGTCCGGTGGTCAGCAACAGCGTTTGGTCATTGCTCGCACCATTGCAGTAAAACCGGAAGTGCTTTTACTCGATGAACCGGCCTCGGCACTGGATCCTATTTCAACGCTGAAAATTGAAGAGCTGATTCACGAACTGAAAAACGATTTCACCATCGCCATCGTAACCCACAACATGCAACAAGCCGCTCGTGTTAGCGACTATACGTCTTTCATGTACATGGGTGACATGATTGAATTTGGTGATACTGACCAAGTGTTTACTAACCCACAGAAGAAACAGACTGAAGATTACATTACAGGTCGTTATGGCTAGGGTTTCATTTGGTTAAGTTAGACCCAAGTGAGATCAAGGATCCACTTTGGCAGATAAATTAGATAGAAAATGAAAGCGGCCGATACGGCGCTGGGAAAACGCATTCAGCTAGACATAGCGAAGGGGACACAGATGGATTTAACAAACGATGCGCATACTGATCACATCAGTCAGCAATTTAACGATGAACTAGAGCGCGTAAAAAGCCACGTACTAGAAATGGGTGGCTTGGTTGAGCAACAAGTAGGGGATGCCATTAAGTCCTTGATTGAAGCCGACAGTGAGCTTGCGGTGAACGTGCGCGCCACAGATAAGCGCATTAACCAGATGGAAATCGACATCGACGAAGAATGCACCCGCATTATTGCTCGTCGCCAACCGGCAGCCAGCGATTTACGTTTGGTGATTGCCGCCAGTAAAGCCGTAAACGATCTTGAGCGTATTGGTGATGAAAGCGCGAAAATCGCCCGTCAGGCCATGAAGCTATGTGAAGAGGGTGAGTCCCCACGTGGTTATGTTGAAATTCGCCACATTGGTGATCGCGTGCGTCGTATGACTCAAAACGCGCTAACGGCCTTTGCCCGCCTAGATGTGGATACCGCCTTTGCCGTTGCCCAAGAAGATAAGGATGTGGATCGCGAATACGAAAGTGCCATGCGTGAAATGGTGACGTTCATGATGGAAGATCCGCGTTCGATTAAACGCGTTATGAATGTCATCTGGTCTTTGCGTGCCTTAGAGCGTATTGGCGACCACGCTCGTAACATTGCTGAGAACGTCATCTACCTTGTAAAGGGTAAAGATGTACGCCACATCAGCATTGATGAAATGGAACGCGTGGTCGATAAGTAGCCCGCTGAAAATGAAGGCGAAGGTTCAGCATTTTGGCGGGTAAATCCCCTGAAAAACCTAAGCCTTTGAAAGTATTTGAAAAAAACCTAAAAAAACAGTGAGGAAAGGCTTGACCCCGAAGCCAGTTCTCCATAAAATGCGCCCCACTTCTGTGCCGACATAGCTCAGTTGGTAGAGCAACTGACTTGTAATCAGTAGGTCCCGAGTTCGACTCTTGGTGTCGGCACCATTTATTTAAAAGCCTCCGCAGTTAGCGGGGGCTTTTTTTTGTCTGTAGGTTTCTGATTTGGTCACCCTTATGGTCACCCTTACGAATTTACTTGATTTATCTGCTCTCCAGTTTCTCCTGATCGCTTAGGCATAAAGTGATTGATTTATGTACAGCTTGTATCATTTTATTCAAGATACTAGCGCTCCCGTAGTATTTGGATGTTTGTAGTGACTTCCTAAACGAATAGGAGGCTATTGTTGGAGCTTTCGTACATCTGCAAAATCAATGGATTAAGTTGATTCAGTTCGGGCATACTTGTGACTGGTATTTCTGTAAAGGCGTATTTGGGCTACTTTGTATTACCTAATACATTCTTGGGGATATTGTTTCAATTATTTATTCTATGTGGGGCGAGAGCATTACTTAATGAAAATGAAATATCGAGAAAGAACTGGCAGTGTTAGCTTTATATAGGGGCTTATTAATACAGTGCGTTAAATTCTCCAAGAAAACTGCATATAGCTTGATAGATGATAATAAAATAATTTCTAATGCAATCAATATTTGAAGTATAAAACCCTCTACATCGTCAAATTTTGAGCTTATAGAAGTAATATTTCTATACATGGAAGAATTCTAAAAAGGCAAAGTACTGAATGAAAAAGATTATTATTTCCATAACAAGAGTGCTTGCCAAAAGCTTGAATAGCATTGCATCTAGACTTGAAACCAAAGGCAGTTCTGATCTAAAGCCTAATAAATTTGTAGATCTAGCCCCAATTGATACTGCTGATGACAAGGGTATTTATTCTGAAGCGCTTCTGTTTGCGACAAACAAAGAAGAAATCTCAAATATTGCGCTAACCGGCCCCTATGGTTCAGGAAAGAGCAGTATCCTCAAAACATTTTTGAAGACCTATACAAGGCCATCACTTTATATATCTCTAGCTTCGTTCGAAGTCGAAGTCGAAGTCGAAACCAAAACCGAAGACGAAGCGACTAATAAAAAGGGTATCCGTCAAGAAATTGAAAGAAGTATCCTACAACAGATAGTTTATGGTGCTGATGCAAATAAACTTCCGCTATCGCGTTTCAAAAGAATTCAATCTCCTGGTTTTCCTTTGTCGATATTAAAATCCTTTTGCATGATGCTAGGAATCATCGCACTTTGGTATGTGTTTGATCATCGAGAACAAGTCTTCAACGGCTCCTTTCTACTTCCATTTTCAGTAACTAACTGGTTGAACCTAGGAAGTGTCTTGATTGCAGGGGTATTTCTCTGGGCTGCATTGCATCATTTTTATGTAGCAAGTTTCGGTCTGTCTCTAAAAAGTATTTCCTTAAAAGATATTGAGATAAAGCCGGCTAATGATGATCAGGCTTCCATACTGAATCGTCACTTAGATGAAATTATCTATTTCTTTCAATCTACAAAGTACGATCTTGTCATTATTGAAGATTTAGATCGATTTAACGATCCGGAAATTTTCGTGACTCTGCGTGAAATTAATAATCTCGTTAACGAGAACGCGGGGGTTAATCGTACCATTAGGTTTCTATACGCAATACGTGACGATATGTTCGCTAATACAGAACGAACCAAATTTTTTGAATTTATCATCCCAGTCATACCGATTATCAACACATCGAATTCCATTGATATGGTATTGAAACAGGGAGTGAGGCTTGAGCTCGACGAGCGACTTGATGGGCAGTTTTTGAGAGAAGTTTCCCGATATTTAAATGATCTTAGGTTAATTCGGAATATCTTCAATGAGTATGCGATATATGAGGCTAAATTGGAAGTAGACGGAGAGAGAATGCTTGATCCTGATAAACTCCTCGCAATCCTTATATATAAAAACTTTTATCCAAGAGACTTTGAGCAATTACACCGTGGCGTTGGTGTACTCTTCAAAATATTGAATATTAAGGACGAGCTCATTGCTCCAAGTGAACTCGTATATCGAGAGAAGATAGAGGAACTTGAGAAGCAACTTGAAATAGCTGAGCAACAAGTGCCTTCTGATCTGGTCGAGCTAAAGAAAATCTACTCAATGAATCTAATAGAAAAACTTAGACCAGACACTATACAAGTCTGCTATCAACAGGGAAATTGGGTGCCGCTCAAGGAATTGGTCAATGACGATGCTTTTGAGGAGCTAATAGGGGCTACTAACTTAATTCAAAAAAATGCTTATAATCATCAAAATAATATCAATCTTTCTCATTTGAAAAGTGAGACTGATCCCCAAAAAACCTACAAGCAGCGGAAGGCGGAGATTGAAAGTAACTCCGAGGACAATAAGAGCAAAATCTTACGTCATATACGTGATTTAAGATCAAAGGTTGAAGCCCTCCGCATGAAGAAACTCAATGAGATATTACGTTTAAATATCGATAGTATGGCAGATGTCTTCAAAACACTTGAGGAAAATAGCGAGCTTGCTCGTTTTCTGGTTTTGGAAGGTCATATTGACGATACCTACTACCAATATACGTCACTCTTTCACTCAGGTCGTTTGTCACCTAGAGATAACAAATTTCTTATCCAAATTCGTGCGTTTATTACACCTGAGCCTGATTTTCAAATCGATAACCCGAAAGAAGTCATTGCAGCAATGCGTGACGAAGATTTCGGGCAAAGCTATGCTTTGAATGTGAAGCTTGTTGATAGTCTTTTAAATGAGTCGGGTCATTATTCCAATCAGGTTAAAAAGCTTTTTGAATTTATCTCGTCAAACTTTAAAAAAACTGAAGGTTTCTTTGATGCTTATTATGCAAGTGGTTGCGATGTTAAGGGGTTGCTTTCCGGGCTATCAAATACTTGGAATGGACTCGTTCCAGCTATTATTGCCAGTCATAATAATAGTATTCATATCGCACGATTGATCAGTAGCTTACCAGAAGATTCCTTAAGAAAACTTGGAGCGGATTTTAAAGAGTTGTCTGGATTTATTTCTAAGAATCTTCCAGAGATACTTGTGAATGTACCAGAATTAGAACCAATTCGATTAAGTTGTATAAACGTTAAGGTTAAAAATTTTTCTGAAGTCAATGATTATTCTGAAATTGTTCATTTTATGTTTGAAGAGGGGCATTATGAGCTTACGATCCCGAACTTAGAATACGTCTATCAAGTGATTTTGAGAGAGCATGATCTGGAGTCATTTTATAAGAAGAATTTTACGACTTTGCGTAATATGGATAATGAAGCTTTGAAAAACCGAGTTGAACACGAGTTCAGCTTTTATTTTCATAACATTCTATTGAAACTCCAAGATAACTCAGAAGAGGATGCTTCTACGATTCTTGAGGTGATTTGGCATGAAGAAATTGAACAAGATTATCTATATATATTTCTTGAGCAGCAGACGACGCGACTACCTCTTCTAGAGGATACCCCTGATAGAATGCATTCAATGTTATTTGATTTAATTGCAATAGAACCAACTTGGGAAAATTGTCTTGCTCTTATAGAGGATGAGGAGTTTGAAGCTGATAATCTAATTCGATATCTTGAAGAAGAGGATGTTCGTGAAATTATACTGAAGTCTCCCATTCCTAGTGATTCGGAATCATTCAAGCTACGTGAGTTCATTATCAATGCAGGTGCTATTTCTGATACTGTCTATAGAGAATATGTACAGGCTCTACCTAGGCCGTTTAAGGTATTTCCTAAAGGGCTTGAGGAATCTAAGCTTCACATTTTAATTGATGAAAGAAAAGTAGTATTTTCTCAAGAAAGTTTAGGTGATTTATCTGATAATTATGACTTACAAGTATTATTTGTTGCGACAAATATAGATATATATTTAGCTGAACCAGGTAGTTTTGAATTGGATGACGATTTCTTCGAAAGTCTTCTTAACTCTGAAATTAGCCATAATGATCAGCTTGAAATCATAAAATTAATGAATTTGGATTTACTTGTGAAGCATCCTGGGCGAGCAGCGCTAGTTGGCCCTATTATTCAAAATTCTGATGCCGATGAATTTGACCTTAATGCAGATATTTTAAGAGCACTAATTGATTATTCTATAGACATAGAGACAAAGGTATCACTTCTGAATGCATACAATGTTCTTTTGGATGATGATGAAGTTCGTCAACTCCTGTCTAATCTTCCACATCCGTTTTCCGAAATAAAAACAGGACATACGAAACCGAAGTTGAAAAACACTCCAGAAAATCGAAATCTGGTTAGTTGGCTTGATTCAAGAAAAATTATTTCGTCATGGAAAAAGGTTGGTCATCTTTCCAGTGAAATACAAGTTAATCTCTATAGGGCCTAATTCATAAGTACTAAACTGGTAATATTTGGGTATTCATACTTGGTATTATCTGTATAACTGGGCATTTCTATAGTATGGCTATCAGTTAAGTAAACGGATAAGGGTCAAGCAATATCAATATGCATTGAATTTGCTTATGCCACTATTCAAATGCGGAAAATAACCAAATAAAATTTGTATGAATATTAAAGATTTACATCATAAACTTAAAACATATCTAGACTGGCCAATTCCTTATTGGGTATCCCCTGTTGGTGTGTTTTTAATATCGGCTTTATTTTGGCTATATTCGAAGGCCTATGATTTCAATATGCCATCTACTACGCATTGGATATTAGATAAAATAGTATATATTTTAGGCATTTTTGCTGCAGCATTAATTGCTCAGCATATTTTTAATCAAAATGCTCGTAATCGTGAAAATAGAGAAAGGCGCCTTCGAAGGATAGAAGAGGTAATTCCTTTAGTAGAGTCGCTCAGGGAAGCTGCAATTAAGTACAATTCAGCAACATCAGAGACTTATGAAGAATGCTATACAGCGATTATGAATAAGCTGGTTGTTATTAAAACGTACCTTAATATATATTTCCCTGATAAAACTAATATTAACGATTTTCACAAGTATATGACCGAGAATAATAGAGCGATCAGGCGTGACTTTATGAAAGACGATAGAGTTAAAAAAGTTGGAGTATTTATAAAGTCACGAGACAAAGAAGCTTCGGTGGCTAAGAATATAAATAAATTAGTGAAGGAGCTAATTGATATTCACCAGCTTATCGAAAGAGAATAAATTTTATTAAAACCAAACAGTTTTTTGTATAAAACTCGCTAACTAAGATTGGGATATATAAATTATTGACTTTAAGTTTTAAGGTTAATTTAGTTTTTCCTACTATAGTGTTTCCTATCTTTCCACCTATCAGCATTCAGGTTTTATAGGCGCTCTAGGCCGATTTTTGCCTCAAAAGAAGTGAAGAAAGGAACCCTGATTTTTGGAATTGGTAAATCCTTATTCACTGCGATTCTTTGCCCCGTACTCCTTGATCAAGCCTCAGAGGAACCTAGAGTTCTTAACCATGAGGATTGGTATTCATTAGAATGGTGATAACCCACCTGAACTCTCATACTCATCTAACCAATTATTTACACTATCACTATGGTTTCTATCTAGGTCCCTTTTAGCAATACCAATAGAATGATTAACCGCACTACCTTGTAACCTTGAACCGTGGTCACACGCCCCCGTAACGGAATACTCTTGGAGGCCTTGTTTTACTTGGCTGTAAGAGTATTCCTTAGGCATAGGGCTTAGGCATGAGTTAGGCATTTCTTGGGCAAGGTTAAGGCATCCAGTAGGCATGGCTGCAACTAACTCATCATAAGTAACATGTAGTAAGCCAATGCTTTTGTTGGCCAATTTCTTTTTGGCTTTACTGGTCGTTGAGTAAGCGGCTGTATAGACGAACCCTTTAAGGTTACCCATGTACCGGCATAACCTAGAAGGGTTGTAGCTCTTTAATCCGGTGCGTTGCCATAGCTTTACAAACTCCCCTGCTTTAGGGGGTGAAAACTCCCCCTTTGGCAGTGGTGAACCTTTTGGCTCATTGTTACGGCCAGCTCTTTGCCTTTTAAGGCTAACGTTGAAGGCGGCGAACGCGTCATTCATATCATTAAGATTGGTGAATTGTAGGGTGAGGGTGTCGTGCTTATGTGCGCCGTATTGCCCTAATGAGTAACCGTGGTAAATAAAGGCATTTCTTCCTGTGATGCCAGCAATATCGGTTAGCAATGCTTCAGTGTTTAGCTTCAGCCAGTCTGAAGGGACTGGCCTACCGCTTTTGGCAGTGATAACTAACGTACCTTTAACGACTTCTACTATATCGCCTCGCTCAATTAAGCGGGCAATAGGGGACCGTAAGGTCCCTCTGAAAGCCTTTGAGTGAGTAGAGGCATCCATGGCTACCTCGGGATATTAGGCAGGTAGGGCTTGATAAGTTGGCGAGCGCGTTCTTTCGATTCATCCGCCAGCCAATAACGCGTATAGCGAACTCTGCGCCCTACATGGTTGATATGGGGCTCTCTTAGTTTTCTAAAAGAAAATCCATGCTCAATTGTTAATTCGCTTACCGTGGAATTTAGGTAGGTATCGCCATATAAGCGCTGGGCCTCTAGTCGATTCATTGAATGATTAACAAAGTAAGTTAAAGCATGGATGTACTTTGGAATATGCTTGGTTTTCTTTGGAAGGTTTGCCATGACTTATGCTCTCCCTTCCATTTGCTCGCTTACCCATTCTTGGACCTCTAGAAGTGGCCAGCGTACGCAACGGTTAGAAAGAGTGATTCGCTTGGGGAAGTTACCCGCCATCTCAATGCGATAGATAGTGGAACGGGATAGTCCGGTTAGTTTTGAAACGGTTTTATAGTCTATGAGGGACTGAGTCATTTTTGATTACACCTTGTCTCTGTGGGTTAGGTGTAATCATTAAATCAAAGGAATGTGAGTACTAATGAGGGCGTCAGAGTATCAAATCATACCTTCTACAACCCTATTGTGGGTATCCCATGACTTTCACATAGTTTTATAGCGGTTTTTATTTGTCTATTTACACCTCTAACGGAAAGGTTTTCATACTCAGGTTGAGCGATAACAATGAGTTGAGTGATTAACGGTCCAATTCCCTTAAGTTCTTTTGTGGCTTCCATACCTATTAAAGATGCAATACTGAAAAGCATTTTTCTGATCTTTAATTGTATTTCTGTAGCTTCTTTGTTGTTTATTGAGTAGTGGATATCAGAACTACCAAGAGACTCAATATGATCAGCGAATTCCAATAATATTTCGCGTGTTGGTTTTAGTAAAAAATTACTAAGTACATTTATGGCTGTATTTAGGTCTTCGTCTTGTATGTTTGTGTACGCGGGGAGCATACCAAAGCGTGGGTCTAGACCCTTGACTAACATGAAACCATAGTCATGGAACCTGCTTCCTGTGTGTGCAAAAAGCCTATTTGTTGCGTCTCTAAAGTCTTGTATGGATTTGTTAAAATCCCTTTTGATCGCTGTACCATGCTTATAGCCAGACCAATCAGCGATAAAAAGAAGTTCATTGAGTATATCCAATTCGTTCTTAATGTGATCATGTGAGAGTGTATTTATGGATTTCTTTTGTTGAATGTGGAGTTCATGTATAGCCTTTAAAGTTTTCATTTTGTGTTTTGAATCATCTCGTGAGAAGAATTCAATAATTGAAAAGTTAAGTTGCTCAAAATGGGGCTTTAAATCATCTTCTAGCGAGTCATAGGATGAAGTTAGATAGTCATATAGCCAATTTCTATATTCTTGAGATACCCATTTAGAAATCTTAAGGTCTCTTATAATTTTATTCATTTTAAACTTACTAATTTATTAGTTTGAATTGATAGCTACTACATTTTTATATTCATTTTTGCATGTTATTTGCTCTAAACGCTTACCCCAAGCATCAAGCGCCTTTTGCTTCTCAGGTAGATAGTCATATCGGTCGTAGTGCTTACTGGATACGTCACCTAGAGCATGGTTGTTTATCCGGTCCCGAATCTCTTTAGATAACCCCAGCTCCCCCATACGCGTTTTACAGGTACGTCTTAGGTCCCTTGGGGTGAAGGGTTCAAAGTTATTGCTTTTGATCTTGGTGAAGCGGTTAGCGGCTCTGCTAATGGAGGCCAGAGGCATTGGCTTGTTTGAATCGAGTCGATGAGGGAATAAATACGGGCTAGCGTCCTTGTGGTCCTGAATATTATCTAAGACGGTCATAGCGAGATGATTAAGCGGTATCAAGTGCGCTTTGCCGTTTTTAGTCCGGCTGGCGGGTATCTCCCATAAGCTCTCTTTTAAATTAAATTCTGACCACTTAGCTTCTGATACTTCACTAACCCTTTGGCCGCCAGTGGCCAGTATTAACTTGAATATATGATCTATTGGGGAATAACCGCCACTAGAGTTGAAGCCATGCCATAGCTGGCGGATTTCATCTTGGGAAAGCTCTCTATCACATGGTTTTTCATTCTTCACGGCCTTGGGTACATCTCGAACAGGATTGCGCTCTAACTGATAGGTAACGGATGCGTCCATGGTGCTTGGGTCGTTGTCATGCTCAAGCCCATAGGTAAATGATGCGCTTAGGTAAGAGCGTAAGCGGTTGGAACCCACCAGCGCCCCGCGCTTAATCATATTGTGAAGGACTAGCTTAATATCATGGCTGGTAATTTGGTTGGCTGGAGTGTTTTTACCCAAGAGGGGCAAAGCATCGTTTCTTAGCACTCGGATGACTTCGGCATAGGACTTCTTACCATTGGCCTTCATGTTGGCCGTATAGCCTTCAAAAAGCTGCTCTACAGTCCCTAGCTGGTTTTGTTTACGCTTCGCCTGTTCGTCTTCAAACTCTAAGCGGGCCAATTCGGCTTTAGGGTCCAATCCTTGGATTAGAAATGCGGCCAACGCGTCTTTTTTGGCTCTAGCTTGCTGGAGGGTTAAACCTTTTCCCGAATTACTTTTGCTATAGGGACCAAGAGCTATCATGGCGCGTTTACCGGATAGCTTATAAGTAAAATAGAAAACCTTTTTTCCGCTTGGTCTAACTAACAGCCATAGAGCACCGTTACCACGCTCATGCTGGTTATCGGTTGCGTAATATTTAGCAGCTTTTGGTTTAAGCCCGAGAATTTCTTTATCAGTAAACGCCATTTTGGTCACCCTTATGGTCACCCTTAGAGTGTACCTTAAGGCATAAACCTGAACAATTGAGAATAACGGATACTGCTAAAAATCCAGTAAATACAAGGGTTTAGGGCTAATATGGGAAAATGTGAATTGTGATGGAAAACGACTTGTAATCAGTAGGTCCCGAGTTCGACTCTTGGTGTCGGCACCAATTATTTAAAAGCCCGTTTGTGAAAGCAAACGGGCTTTTTTTTGCCTGATGGTTTTTCAATTTAATGTTACATCGTTTCATGCACGTTATTCATTGAGCGCCCGCGACCACTATTTCTATCTTTCGAGCACGGTTTTTTTTCGCAAAAAAAAAGCCCGTTTGCTTTCACAAACGGGCTGGCATGTTGTTGAATTCTGTGGGAACGGACGAGCTCTAACGATTAAAAGCGCACACTTACGTTTAGCGACACACCTTTTTCAAAGCCATCACTGGTTAAGTTCAGTTGCACAGGCACATCACTGAGTCCGCCATTATCAATGCCCCCCTGTGACACATACCATAAAGCCGCTGTAGCGGCTTGTATTGTGTTTAGGTCTTGCGCGCTGGTGTCAAAGCCATACTGGCTTTCAATTGCTTGAAGTGGGCAAGGGCTTTGCGCTACCTGGGTGTAAGAGTATTCAGGAAGCTGTTCCAGTTCGTTATTGCCATGACAAAATGAAAACGGGGCCATCACAAGAGCAGAGATGGCAGCCACTCGGCGCAGCCAGTGTTGTTTGACTAACGTGCGGTGAACCTTGGCGCGATTGGTATAGCCTAGGGCAACGAGCGCTTTACCAAGGGTTAACTGGTGGTGTTGCTGGTATATCAGAGCTTCTTCTAGCTGAGCTTGGGAAATGACGCCTCTGCTGGTGAGTAGCTCCCCCAATCGATAGTTATTTTTCATGCAACAGTCCGTTTCTTTTTTAATGATTCGAAGTGTGGCACAAACTGTTCTACGAAGAAGGGGCTATCTAGATTGTTCAGATATAGATGAGCGCTAATTAATAGCTCAATGGCATCCATTACCGAATGTATCTACAGGAGTAAAATAAAAAATGCTTTAAAAGCAATATGTTACACCTGATATTTTCTGCAAATCGTAATGAGTCAAAATTCCGTATTACAAAATTCTACACATCAAAATCCTGCCATGGTCCATTTATCCTAAGCTTATGAAGTGAATTTAGGAGATGGAAATGAACTGGATAACAGACTTGCTGTTACAAGCAAACCAATGGCTAAAACCTTACAGCCTGCAATTATCGGTGGCCTTTGTAGCCACCTTATTGGTGATATACGGAGATGCCATTAATAAAACCGTCCGTATCTTTGTTAAGCCCTATCCGTTTCTGGTGAGAATCACTGCGTTCGTGGTGCTGTGCACTCTTGGCTATGGGGCGTTGACGGTTTGGGGGTCGTCACAGGTTAACCAGCTCATTCATCGTTTACCCAGTACGCTCTTTGCGCCCGTGGTGGTGGGGGCGTTTGTTGTATTGGGTGTATTGGCGGAGCGTTTCCATAAAAAGGGCTAGGGCGGCTTTAAAGCCCCCTTGTCTGTCTCTATACTGACCTGATTCATAAAAACAATAAAAAGATGCCATGAAAAAACTTGTGATTGTATCCTTACTGATTTTTAGCCAATGGGCCGGCGCGTTTAGCGATCTTGGCCATAAAATGGTGGCGGCCGCGGCTTGGCAACAATTAACGCCGTTTGCCAAGCAAAGCGTGGAGCGCTTATTGGGAGTAGGTGAAGAGAACTTTATTAAAGCCAGTGTTTGGGCTGACCATATTAAAAGTAATGAAGATTTTAATTATCTGAAACCGTTGCACTATGTGAACATGCCTAAATCGGCCCGCAATTATGTGAAATTCCGAGACTGTAAAAAAAATAAATGCGTAGTAGAAGCGATTAAAGATTTTAGTCGCATTGCAAAAACCGGCAGTGAAAAAGAACGAACCCTTGCTTTGCGTATGTTGATACATTTAATTGCCGATGTTCATCAGCCATTACATGCGGGCTTGTATGAAGACCGAGGCGGTAATTGGTACGAAATTAAGTACCAAGGCAAGAGCGTGAGCTTACATAGGTTTTGGGATAACCAATTGGTCAAGCGCTTTGATAAAGAGGTGCGTTCCGGTGCACAAAAAATTCGGGCCAATCAAATCAATATTAGCAGTGCGAACCCAGTTGCTTGGGCTGAAGAGAGTCATGCCATTACGGTTAGGTCGGTGTATTTGGCGCCAGAAAATCAGCCGTTGAGTGATGAGTACTTATTAATGGCAGATAGTATTATGCAGCAGCAGTTAAACCGAGCGTCTCAGCGTTTGGCCATGTGGTTGAATACACTTTGGTAAGTTTTTTTTGGGGGGAAAAGAGAGGGTTCAGCATTAAACCAATCCTTGGTTTCAAGCGCATCATGCGTTGCTGAATTCATCATCCTTGAAGTCTAACATCCTGATTCGTCGTCCTGACGATGGATCATCCGATGATCTTTTATGGTGTACTTCATCCGAGAAATACACGCTTAATCCGTTGTTCATCCGTTAACGCCAACTTTTCATCCTGAAAAGCGGTGGAGGGTAATCACAGCAAATAGCCATCCTGGGTATTTGTTGCTAACGCACTCTAACAGGTGAGTACCTTCCAATTGCATCCGTTCTATTTGTACGCTTTTTCATCATCATTAAAAAAGCGGTGGAAGCTAAATTAACAGCGAATAACCATCCTAGTTATTGATTGCTAACGCACCCTAACAGGTGAGTACCTTCCAATTGCATCCGTTCTATTTATGCGCTTTTTCATCATCCTTAAAAAAGCGGTGGAAGCTAAATTAACAGCGAATAACTATCCTAGTTATTGGTTGCTAACGCACCCTAACAGGTGAGTATCTTCCAATTGCATCCGTTCTATTTGTACGCTTTTTTATCATCCTTAAAAAAGCGGTGGAGGCTAAAGTGACAGGAAACATCCAATCCTAGCTATTTCCTGCCAAAGCACCCTAGGTCCACCTTCCAATAGCGGTCTATCAATCCTTCGTCACACTTCCGTGTTAACCAGTAATCCGTAACTGGCATCCTTATTGGTTCGTCCTGAACGAGGTCTAATTTAGCAAAAAACAACGTTTTGTCTGGCTCTAAACTGAGCAATCAAGATGTGTGAAATTCGTTCGATTGATAACAAGCAAGCATTGATGGTGCCTGCAGGGCAGCTGGGTTTTATTTGATACGATGTCTTGTAGTAATTTATTCTTATTTCTCACAATCCGTGTAGGAAATATCTTACAAGCCAGTTAGGCATTTGCTTACTAGGCGCTTGTGCTGAGCTGGGACTACACTATCAAAAACAATTGAATGCCTATGTTTGCTTTTATTTCTTACCAAGATTTACCCTTGCTCAAGCAGTTGCGCTTGCCATTTATGACGGCTGGGCAATTGGATGATCCGTATTTAATTAATAAACGCGTGCATCAACCAAGGGCCGATCAGCCGTTGAGTGATAGCGAATTTCGCACAGCCATGGAGAAAAGTTATCACGCCCTTGAGCCGCATATTCAAGCCATGGTGACGTTTGAATATTATCTGACTCAAGCCCAGCAAAATAGGGCGGACATCGAGAAGCAAATTCAACGACCCAAATCCCCAAAACAGCTGGGGCTGGCTTCATTAGATCAATACGATAAAGTGGTTGTGCTGCGCTTATTCAGGCAAATTTATTTAAGCGGTCTGTGGCAGTCGGCTGGGTACAATCATCAGGGAATTGCGCTGCAACTGAATGATAACCACGAGTACCTACAAGCCTCGAACTATGCACAAAAACCGCAACTGCTTGCACCGTTGCAATATGACGATGCGCGCCCACCTATGCCGTCTAAGCAGCAACCTTTCCCTGCTTTGTTTACTCGGGCTGAGCATTTTGCATTTGAGCAGGAGACACGACTTGTTCGCCCCTCAGCCGTGGCAGATCAATCTAAAGATGGGGTCGTTAACTGTAAAATTCCAAAAGGGCTGATTCAGGGCATCTATGCGGGGTTAAACTGCCCAGATGACGTAGTAATGGGCTTACAAGCCTTAGTGAAGCAGGATTTACAGTTTCGAGGCGTGCCATTAAAACAAATTGGCGTCAGCGCCAGTCACCTGCGTTTAGTGGCAACCAACCTTTCGCTTTGATGCTCTCATAACCTCACGTTATTTACCCCTGATTGCGCCAATAGGCTGAAAATCCTGTGCTACTCTGAAATGAGGAGTCCAAATTGGAGTGGCCATGAAGGCACTGAATATTTTAGTCGTCGACGATGCTCGGTTTATTCGAGATCTGGTGCGCAAGGCAGTAAAAGCTCAGTTTCCATCATGCCAAGTAGATGATGCTGCGGATGGTCTGCAGGCGCAAACTAAGATGAAATCGGGCACTTATCATGTGCTGCTTTGCGATTGGGAAATGCCCAATATGAGCGGCCTTGAGTTATTGCAATGGATGCGCACAGAAGAGCGTTACGAAAAAGTGCCGTTTATGATGATCACCAGCCGCTCGGAAAAAAGCCATATCGTTAAAGCGGTTGAAGCCGGAGTGAATGATTACATCGGCAAACCCTTTAATAACGAGCAACTGGGCACCAAGCTTGCCCGTTTGATTTATAAGTTTTACAAAATGAGCCCAATGCAAACGGCTCGACAAGCCCAGCAAAGCGACAACGCCAGCCTACTAACCGGCGCGGCTCCGGCCAAGCCCACTCAAGCGCCATCGAACAACGCCAGCTTATTAACCGGCGCGCAAGCGCCCCCAGCCAAAGCGAAGCCGTCTGCAGCCAGTGCAAATCTGCTAGCCGGTGCCGCCCCTTCTGCGCAATTGGTGGATAAACCGAAAGCCAAAAAAGGCGCTAATAAATCCATGGCGCTGGCTCACGTGAGAACGTCACAGGGGCAAGAACTGCGTTGCATTGTTAAAGACATTAACTTGAACGAAATGATGCTGGTCGTGAAACGGGATCAAGGGGTCCCTGGGTTATTTGACCAGGTGGTAGTGGATATTGTCAGTAAAGAGGAAGACATCGTGGCACGGGTGAATTGCTTTGTATGCGCCGTAAGCTCACCGGACAAACGAATCGATGGGGAGCTCTTTAACTTACTGGTGCGCTATGAAGATGAAGACCCTGAGAAACTTGCGGCACTATCAAAATTTGTTGCCAAAGTCCGATAGAGCCAGAAAATAGAATGCTGATTTACGCTTGGCTTAATTGCGAGCGTATCACCTTACGGGACACCGGAAAATGGCAGGTAAAGCTGCTGCCTTTACCCAGCTGACTGCTGATATGCAAATGCCCATCATGACGAAGCAAGGTGTGTTTTACGATGGCTAGGCCAAGCCCTGTACCACCGGTATCACTGTGTCGACTTGGGTCTGCTCGATAAAACCGCTCGGTTAAGCGTGGGATGTGTTTAGGGTCGATCCCCAAGCCATTGTCTTTCACCTCAAGGTGCAAGCCTGAGGTATCTTGCCACCAGCGCACACGGATCTCGCCGTTTTCGGGTGTGTACTTCACCGCATTAAATATCAAATTGCCAAACGCACTGGACAGCTCTGTTTCAACGCCCAGCAAATCAAAATCTTCGCAATCCAATAGTATGATGTGATGTTTATCAGCGCTTAAAGATTGCGCGTCGTGCACCAGTGCTTTGAGTAACGGCTCAATCGCCACCTGGCTGTTTTCTTGGCCATGATTGGTTTCTAAGCGGCTCAGTACTAATAAGTCGTCGATCAGGTTTTGCATGCGCTGACTTTGCTCATGCATTTGCTGTAAAGCGCGTCCCCAACGAGGGGGGAAGGTGTCTTGATAGTCGATGAAGGTTTCCAAGTATCCGGATATCACCGTCAGAGGTGTGCGCAGTTCATGACTGGCGTTGGCCACGAAGTCTTGGCGCATGGCTTCAAGCTGATGCAGGTGCGAGATATCACGGCACACAATTAAACGGTCTTTACGCCCAAACAAGGTGATGTGGAACTCTAAAATGGCATCGTTATTAATGGGGCTGGTGATTTCAAGGGGCGCATCGTAATGGGTTTTATCAAAGTAGGCTTTGAACTCCGGATGGCGAACCAAGTTAGTAATGGCTTGGCCAATGTCTTTGCTGTTTTGTAAGCCGAGCAGGGTATTGGCGGCGTGGTTCCACCACTCTAGATTGCCATTGCTGTCCACCATCAATACGCCATCTTTAAGGGCGGCCGTACTGTCTTGCACACGTTTTAGCATGGCCTTGAGTTTGTTTTTCGATTTTTCTTGGCGGCGCTGAAGGCGATAAACGTCATCGAAAATACTGCCCCATAGACCATGACTGGTGGGTGGCTCTTCTGTGTCGCGGCTGGTGAGCCACTGCTGCAGCTTATGCAATTGGCGCAAGTGCCAAGCGAGGTATAAGCCCAGTGTGAGCATTAGGGTGTAAGCCAGAATATCTAGGCTCCAGCCCACTACAAATGCGAGTGCCAAGTTAAAAATCAGTCGGCGGATGGCGGAGCGCCAATCATGCTTCATATAAACAAGATACCAAACAAAAAAACGAAATGTGCGTTATGACGCCTTAGTAGAAAAACGATAACCCGTGCCGCGAACGGTCTGAATGAGGTGCTCGTAGTTGCTACCCAATGCTTTACGTAATCGACGAATATGCACATCAACTGTGCGCTCTTCAACGTAGACGTTACCACCCCATACTTGGTCCAGCAATTGGGTTCTGCTGTAGGCGCGTTCTTGGTGTGTCATGAAAAATTGTAACAGGCGGTATTCAGTGGGGCCGATGTCTAAAGGGGCATCGTTGGCACTGACACGGTGGCAAACCGGATCGAGGATTAAGCCTTCAACAGAAATGGGATCTTCGATACCAGCAGGGGTGCTACGACGCAGAACCGCCTTAAGACGAGCGACTAATTCGCGAGGGGAAAATGGCTTGGTAATGTAATCGTCAGCGCCCGCTTCAAGGCCCAAGATCTTATTATCTTCTTCGCCCTTGGCGGTCAGCATAATAATCGGGGTTTCTGCGGTGCGATCATCACGTTTTAAACGGCGCGCAAATTCAAGACCACTGGTGCCAGGCAGCATCCAATCCAGCAGAACCATTTCTGGGCTTTCATCCACAATCAAACTGTAGGCGTCTTGAGTATTGCTGGCTTCTAAACATTCGTAGCCGGCCATCTCTAATGCCACTGCAATCATCTCGCGGATAGACGCTTCGTCATCCACGATTAAGATTTTTTTTCCCTGTTGCTTCATAGAGGCTGCTCTAATTTTTTATTTAATGACAAGCATATTACACAACGTAAGTATGACAGATATGTGACATACGCTTCTCTACCACTTAATAAAACAGTTAAGCAATCAGATAGTGCACAAATAAGCCGGCAAATAGCACGGCGCCGACCCAATGGTTGTGCAAGAAGGCTTTAAAGCACAAATCGCGATCACGGTTTTTGGTCAACATTTGATGATAGGCAAATAGGCCGCCACTGATGGCAATGGCAAGGTATACAGGCCAGCTTGCGCCAATGGTATTGGCGATCATCAGCCAGCTAATCAGGGTGATCACCTGTAATACACCAATGATCAGGTTGTCAGCGTCACCAAATAAGATAGCCGTACTTTTCACGCCAATCTTTAAATCATCGTCCCGGTCCACCATGGCGTATTGGGTGTCATACACCACCGTCCACGTAACCGTGGCCACATAAAGCAACCAGACCACATCCGGTAGCGTGTTTTGTTCGGCGGCAAAGGCCATGGGCACCGCCCAAGCAAATGCGGCACCAAGGACAATTTGAGGTAAGTGCGTATAACGCTTCATAAATGGGTACATGAAGGCCAGCAGTAAGCCGCCAAACGATAAGTAAACCGTAAAGGCATTGGTGAACAGAACCAAGATGAATGCACTGATGCATAGGCCAATAAACAGCGTTAAAGCCTGCTTTTCAGTGATCACTTTTTGCGCAAGCGGGCGATGCTGGGTGCGCTTTACATGCCCATCCACATGACGGTCAGCGTAGTCATTGATCACACAGCCTGCGCTGCGCATTAACACCACACCTGCCACAAAAATAAAGACGTGGCTGACACTTGGATGGCCATCTGCAGCAATCCACAAGGCACACAGGGTGGGCCATAACAACAGGTAAATACCAATGGGTTTATCTAAACGCATTAGTTGGATGTAAAAAGGCAATTTTGGAAAGCGATCGGTAAGCCAATTCATGATGAAACCAAATTCAAGTGTGCCAATATTCTATCCTTAATTGCGTTTAACCTGTAGCAAGCTGGGTAAAAAGTATTCACAAACCAGCAGCGGTTTGTCGTTCACGTAAAAAATGGATCGACGCCCCCAAACGGTTTCACCGTTAAGCTGACCTTGTTTAATTTCAATGGGGCCGCGGCGCATATTTTTATGGGCAAATAAGAATTCGCCCAACGGTTTATTTTGCAGTGTGAGTAATTGTCGTTCGCTGGCGGTTAGGGTGCTTCGTGGAATAATGCTGCGGGCGTAAATCTGCGCTTGGCCGTCAATACACAGTGTGACTTCGCGAATGTAGGCTTCATGGCGAGGCTGGATATTTAACGCTTTGCATTCAGACAAAGATGGTCGACCAAAGCGGCGATCGAGCAGCTGTAAGCTAAAGCGGCCTGGGGCTAAATCTCTCACATTCTGAGTGAGAGAACCACTGTCGAGTAACCAGTTTCGCCAAGGATTATCCACAATACTGCGCGGCATGGGAGCAAGCCCCTGCCAAGGTTGTTGTCGAAAAGAAGTGGATAACGCGAGCATGGAACAGCCTTACTTTTTGATCGGCGCACAATGGCTCAATCCGATACTTAAATCAAGTCAACATAGGGTTTCACGCACTAAATGCGCGGTCAGTCTTGGTTTGGATCAAGCCGCAGTGACTTTAAATGTCTAAATTGGCACAAACCGAACAGATTATTTGTGTAGGACAAAAGTTTTGGGTAAGGTTCGTCGCTAAAAATTGGGAGAGAATTTATGGCTCAAGATTACAAAAAGTGGCAGTGCATTGTTTGCGGTTGGATTTATGATGAAGAAGCAGGTTGCCCGGAAGAAGGTTTAGAGCCTGGAACCCGTTGGGGCGACGTGCCTGAAGATTGGTTATGCCCAGATTGTGGCGTAGGCAAAGATGATTTTGAGATGATTGAAATCTAATCACGATTCATCCTCATTGCTACAGGTCTAGTGGGCTAACTGTGCCACACCAAGCAGTCAGCGCAGTTAACGCCAGCAGTCACCTAGCGGTGACGAACAGCGCAGCAATATCAGAATGTAACGTCGGCCAAGTGCTTTTTGGTGAGACGTTCTAATAAAAAGAAGGCTTATTATGACGGCACCTCTAGTGGTAATCGGAACCGGTTTAGCGGGTTATAACTTGGTTAAAGAATTTCGTAAGGCTGATGCCGAGCGAGAAGTGATCATGGTTACCGCAGACGATGGTCGTCAATATTCTAAGCCGATGCTTAGCACCGGATTCAGTAAGGGCAAAGACGCCGATGGTCTTGCCATGAATGATGCTGGTGCCATGGCTGAACAACTTAAAATTGAAATTCGCACCCATCAAACCATTACCGCCATCAACCCAGCTGAAAAAGTCGTGATGCTTGGTGATGACGCTTTGGCTTATGGGGATTTAGTCTTAGCCTTAGGTGCCGAGCCGTTTCAGCTACCAATAGAAGGCGCTGAACACCTATATCATGTGAACGACTTGATGGATTACGCCAAGTTCCATGATGCCGTACAAGGCAAAAAACGCGTCTTGGTGATGGGAGCGGGACTTGTGGGCTGTGAATACGCCCACGATTTGGCCAGCGCAGGTTTTGCGGTGGATTTGGTGGCACCGGATTCACAGCCACTATCTCGTTTGGTGCCTGCCCGATGTGGTGAAGCTTTGGTTCCTGCACTTGAAGCCTTGGGTGTGACACTGCACTTAGAGAAAGCGGTGACATCCGTGACCAAAGAGGGTGATCAGTTCAGCGCCCACTTATCCGATGGCACCAGCATTCAAGCGGATGTGATGCTCAGCGCGGTGGGCTTAAAACCTCGCGTGGCGTTGGCCCAAGCTGCCGCGATCGAAGTGAACCGCGCCATCGTCGTCAATCAGCAACTGCAAACCAGCGCGCCGAATGTGTATGCGTTGGGTGACTGTGCCGAAGTGGCGGGCCTGAATTTGTTATATGTTTTACCGCTGATGAATGGCGCAAGAGCATTGGCAAAAACCCTAGCGGGCAGCGATACACAGGTGAAATATCCGGTGATGCCGGTCATGGTGAAAACCCCGAGTTTGCCAATTGTCACCTGCCCACCGTTAGAAAACAGTGAAGGCGAATGGCAAATAGATGGCCAAAGTCCACATATTAAGGCGCTTTTTAAGGATTCTAGCGGTAAATTGCTGGGTTATGCCTTGACCGGGGACTGTGTTGCTGAAAAGATGGCTTTGAACAAGGAACTGCCAGCCATGCTGGCGTGATAACAACAATAAAAAATCGGACCGTAATATGCGTAAACCTGAATTAGCTGCGTATGTAGCAGACCAAGCGGACATCAGTAAAGATAAAGCCGCTGAAATCATCACGATCATTACAGATCAAATCACTGAGTCTTTGCGCAAGAATGACCCAGTGAGCCTAGTTGGGTTCGGCAGCTTCGTGCAAAAGCACCGCGCTGAACGCCAAGGTAAAAACCCTCAAACCGGTGAAGCGATCACCATTAAAGCGAGCAACTCAGTTGGCTTTAAACCGGGTAAAGCTCTAAAAGATGCAGTAAACGGCTAACCCCTCCTTGTTCAGGCCCTGTTTTTAAAACAGGGCTGGGCAAAACCCCCTCCTAAGATTGATGCAGCCCTTGACCATGGTATGATGCCGCGGCGCTTTGCGCGTGTTTGTTACATTCTCATTATTAATAATAAAGTGGCTAATCATGTTTAAGTTTAAGTTTTTACTATGGGCATTCGCCCAATTACTGAAAAAAGCAGCGAAAAATAACCCCGCGTGTGCGGAATATATTGATGGTAAGGATTTGGTTTTTCAAATTCAGACCGAAAGCGGCAGTGGTCGCCACTTTACGGTGAAAAATGGTAAGGTGAAATCCTCAGCGGGCCTAACCAAAGAGCCAACCTTTACTCTGAGTTTTAAAGATGCCGCCACAGGTATGGCGATCTTAACGGCCAAAGATAAAAATGCGTTTATGGCTGGTATTCAGAATAAAGATCTTGTGATCAGCGGTAACTTTGCAGAAGTGATGTGGTTCCAAGGCCTAACTAAATATCTAAAACCCAATAAAAAGAAATAATCATGAAGCATCCTCACGGGCTTACTCAGCAAATACTTATCGCCATGGTACTGGCCATTCTATTGGGCGCGACCGCTCAGTTGTTATTGGGACTGCACCCTTGGTTAGATACGGTTTTGGATGAATGGCTCGTGGGCGGGTTGTTTTTTATTGTGGGCAAAATCTTTGTGGCCACGCTTAAGTTGTTAGTGGTGCCCTTGGTGCTGGTGTCCTTAGTCTGTGGCGCAGCCAGCTTAGGTTCCGGTAAACAGCTGGGTCGCTTAGGCGGCAAAACCGTGGGGCTGTATTTATTTACCACGGCGGTGGCCATTACCTTGGCCATGGGCTTTGCCTTATTGTTTGAGCCCGGTGTGGGGGCCAACTTGTCTAGCTCTGCGGCTGTGACAATTAATCAAGCCAGTTCATTTGCTCAAGTGATGGTCGACATCTTTCCAAGTAACCCGATTGCGGCCATGGCCGAAGGCAAGATGCTGCAAATCATCGTATTTGCGTTATTGCTGGGCATGGCGGTGAATCACAGTGGTGAAGCCGGTCAGCGCATTCGTGATCATTTTGAAGATTGGAATATCGTGGTGCTGAATCTTGTCACCATGTTAATGAAATTTGCCCCTTATGGCGTATTTGCGTTGTTATTTACGCTGTTTGCACGCCAAGGTTTAGGGGCCATTCAAGAGTTATCGGTTTATTTTGCCACTGTGGTACTGGTCCTGTTGCTGCAAGCCCTAGTGGTCTACCCAAGCTTGCTGAGCGCGTTGGGACGCTTAAATCCCATGACGTTTTTATACAAGATGCGTGCAGTTCAACTGTTTGCATTCAGCACTGCCTCCAGTAACGCCACCTTGCCAGTGACCTTAAAAACCGTAGAGCAGCGTTTAGGTGTGGATAACCGCGTTGCCTCTTTTAGCTTGCCACTGGGTGCGACGCTGAACATGGATGGCACCGCCATTATGCAAGGTGTGGCTACGGTCTTTATTGCGCAGGCTTATGGCATTGATTTGTCCGCCATGGATTTACTCACGGTGATCGCCACTGCAACGCTTGCCTCTATTGGTACAGCGGGTGTACCTGGGGTTGGATTGGTTATGCTGTCGATGGTGTTGACCCAAGTGGGCTTACCAGTAGAAGGCATCGCATTAATCATTGGTGTTGACCGTTTACTGGATATGATGCGCACCGCCGTCAACGTCACAGGGGATGCGGCAGTGTCTTGTGTGGTGGCGAAATCAGAGAAACAATTGAATGAGGGCGTGTTTAATGACCGCACCATTCAGTTATCGGATGATGCCGCTGCATCTTCAGAGGGTAAGTAGCGATATGCGCAGTGTGTTGTTTGTTTTAATGCTGATGCCAAACTGGTTATGGGCGGCGTCTGCTGGTGGCAGTATCGAATCCCTGTCTGCGCAGATGTCTCCGTTTTGGCAAACCCTTAAGCCAGCCTGTGTGATGGCGTTAGAGCCCAATGTGCAATCGGCAATTACCCCCAGAATACAATTTCTAGATACACGCTTAGTGGGCAACCAATTAGAAAAAGCCTTGGCGGAGCAAAGCCGTGACCGCAGTGCCCAGTGGGCCTCTCCGGTTTGGTCTACCCGTGACACTTTAGAAAAAAGCGCATTAAAGTTGAAAGACAGAGAGTCTTTAAGAGAGTATTTCTTTAAGCTGCAAACGCAAACCCCTAACCCAGAGCGCACGCAACTGGTGGCGGATATTCAGCATATGTCTGAACAATTGAACTTTGTATTACGCAAAGAACTGTGGAAAACCTGTCACGCACTTGGCTTGTCGCAGATTCCCGTGGCGCAACTGGAAACCGCGGTGGAACAGCGCTGGTTGATGCAACAAGAAAAGGTTCGCCTGCAGCTTAAGCGTGAGTTGGCCGCGTTTTACTTTTACAGCTTCCGTCAAACCGACAATGCCCAATTAAAAGGTTTTGCGGATGTGGCCAAGGGCCTTAATCCTTGGGTGGAATCGACGTCTTTGGCCATTAGCGAACACTTTGCGCAGTTAAGGGAACAGCTTCTGGCCGTGCCTTTAGAAGTTACCCTTGATGTAATTGACGAGCCATTTCCTGCAGATCGTCCTTGGCCTCCATCACCTTCGTCAGGGCTGCTTCAGCCTTAACCATATCCAGCCCCAAGCGATCAATCATCGTCTGGGGGATGGTTTCTAGCGGGGCATCGTTTAATTGCTCTGTGCGTAATAACCGAGCGCTGACATACAGCATGCTGCTGAGCATGTTGTGTTCCCCTGCGTACTCTGGCTCATTCTGATACCGAATCGCGCAACACACATCTTGTGGTAAATTCCATTGCTTTAACAAACTGCTGCTAATTTGCTCGCGGGTAATGCCCATCAAGTGCTGTTCGATGAAATAGCGGTTGATGCTTGGATTCACCTCAATGTGGCGATTGATCATGCTGAAATGAGGCGGGAAAACGTGGCCTAAAATTAAATAGCCAAAGTTATGCAATAAGCCACAAAGGTATGCCACCCCTTGGCTTGGGCGATGTTCCACCGGAATCGCGCGGCATAGTTCGGCCATTAACGCGGCGGTGTAAACGCTTTGCTGCCAAAAAGGAATGTACCCTTGAGGGCCATCTTTGGGCACGCTGAGGGTACGGCCAAGGGAAAGACCCAGTGCAAGATTGATCACAAGATCAAATCCTAGCACGCGAATCACGGCTTCTTGGATATTGGTAATGGAACCACTCACGCCGTAGTAAGGGCTATTGGCCCAGCTAATCACCTGGGCGCTTAAGCCTGGGTCTTTGCCAACCAGATTGGCCAGCTCTTCGGTTTCGGCGTCTTCGTCCATGCGTAGGTCGATAATCTTTTGAGCGGTTTCCGGCATGGGCGGCATATCGAGGGTTTCTTCCAAGCGTTGGTTAATGCGCAGCTGGGTGAAGTTCTCGATGGCGTTGTGAATTTGATCGCGATCGCTGTTTTGCCATTGGGCTTCAGGTAGCACCACCTCAGGGACGTTCACGCAATAATCCCCCACGCGCGCACTGCTGACTAAGGTTTGAAAATCGTTTTTGGGGATGCGTAACTCTTGCTCTTTACCGAGCACCATGATCATGTCGTCCAGTTCCAGCAGGGCTTGATCCACTAAGGTTTCAAAACCTGTGACTTGGGGCAGTGCTGGAATGGCCTCAAGGTTTAAGCCTTGTCGAATGCGCTCGACCTTGTCTTTATCCACAGGGGTCAATTCGCGGGCCGTTTGTTTAAATACCTTGTTCAAATCCAAAATACGGTTAGCGGGATGAATGACTTGGACCCGACCATGGGTGTCTTCGAGTATGGCCAGTTGGGTAAGGACATGATTGTTGGTTGATGCTGTGGACATGGGTGAACTCGGTTGTGAAACACAATAGGTGATCTGCCATTCGTCTAACACTTTTTGCACGCGGCTAGGTAAGGTCATAAGACTGCCTAATAATCGAAACCCTGTTCTTAACTATAGGCAAGGGAAGCAAGATTGACAGTGCACAAAGGCGGGAATAGACGTGAATTTTGTCCGCTTTTAAAATAGATGTGTAGAGGATTTAGGGGATAAATGTGTCCATATCCCTCTATGCACCATGGACCCTGCCAAGGGTTAATTGGGGTTATACTTAAGACTTATAGGAAGCGCTGCCCACTAGACACATTGGTATATGGGTAATGTGCAGGGGTTCATGTTTTGTTTGGCACCTAGGTGAAAGCCAGGTGCCGATGTGCAGACTCATGGGACGTGTTTGTCCGTCTTAGCGTCCGTAGGTGCGTTCGATCACTTCAATTTGTCCCGACTGGCGGACTTTTTCAAACGCATCATTAATGGTTTTTAGAATCTTCGGGTCGGTTTGGTTATTGATGGCTAAATAAAGCGGCGTTTCTTTAAACGAGAGCACTGGCGTTAGGTCGTCGATATCGGCGCTGTCGGATGCCACATAGGGGCCCGATAATTCATCGGCAATCCATAGGTCAATTTGCCCAAGCAGTAAGCGTTTTGGGTTGACGCTGTCGTTGGCAATAGAGGACACATTGAAGTTGTTTTTTTGTAAGAACAAGGTCATGACATCGTCGTTATAGCCGCCAATGCGGTACTTGCGAGCGTCTTCTAATGAATCCAGCTGAATATCGGAGCCAGGTTTAGCAAACAGGGTCCAACGTATCTCTGTCAGTGGCCCTACCCAATAAAAGCTATCTTCTCGCTCATCTGAGCGCACGGTACAAAACAAACCATGGTTAACTTTTTGCTTCACCTTACTGATGCTGTAATCCCAGTTACGTAGCTTAATTTGGGTTTTGTAAGGCAGGTGGGGCAGCATTTGTTTGACCACATCGGTGCATAGGCCGGAGATTTTTTCCGCTTTATGGGCAAAGGCTTTGCCATCGGATGTCATGTTGTATGGGGGAAATTGCTCGGTAAAAAAGGTGAACTTGGTTTCGGCGTGAGCAAATAACGTGGCGCTGGTGAATGCGATTATCAATAGCAGGTTTTTAGCGGTCATGGAGCGTCCGTTTAATATGGGCGGGTTGGGTGGCGCATATTAACCAATATGGAGCAGGATTACACCTGACCGTAACGCAGGTTTTCACCCAGCCAACGATCAATTAATAACGGAATAATCTGTGGCGCTTGGTGTTGGCAAAGCGCAGCCCAGTGTTTAATGTCTTCGAGCAAATAGCCATCGCGTTGCAAGTCGGCAATGCGCATTTGCATCAAACCCGTTTGGCGGGTGCCGAGTACTTCCCCTGGACCACGAATTTGTAAATCAATCTCGGCGATTTTAAATCCGTCAGTGGTGTCACGCATGGCCTGAATGCGCTGTTTGCCTGAATCCCCCAAGGGCGTGTGGTACATCAAAACACAATGGCTTTCTGCGGTGCCCCGGCCCACGCGTCCGCGTAACTGGTGCAGCTGGGCAAGACCTAAGCGCTCTGGATTTTCGATGATCATTAAGCTGGCATTGGGGACATCGACCCCCACCTCAATGACGGTGGTGGCCACTAATAAATGAATGTCACCTTGTTTAAAGCGAGCCATGATGTCCGCTTTCTCTTGCGGCTTTAAGCGGCCATGCACAAGACCTATGTTCAGCTCAGGTAAGGCTTCTTGCAATGTTTGCGCGGTGACCTCAGCGGCTTGCGCCTCAAGGGCTTCGCTTTCTTCAATTAGGGTGCACACCCAATAGGCTTGTCGGCCTGATAAACAGGCACCGCGAATGCGCTCCACCACTTGTTCACGACGGTGCTGGTCTATGGCTACGGTGTTCACAGGGGTGCGACCTGGGGGCAGCTCGTCAATGATACTGGTATCTAAGTCTGCATAGGCTGTCATGGCCAGTGTGCGCGGAATAGGGGTGGCGGTCATAATCAATTGGTGTGGGCTGATCTGTTTGCCTTTCTGCCTTAAGGCTAAGCGCTGATGGACCCCAAAGCGGTGTTGCTCATCGATAATGGCAAAGCCTAAGTTGGCAAACTCCACATCGTCTTGAAACAAGGCGTGGGTGCCAATCACCATTTGTGCTTGCCCGCTGGCTATGGCTTCAAGGGCCGCCACACGGGCTTTGCCTTTCACTTTGCCGGCCAGCCAAGCCAGTTGGATGCCTAAAGGCTCAAACCAGATTTGAAAGTTTTTAAAATGTTGTTCAGCGAGAATTTCAGTGGGGGCCATCAAAGCCACTTGATAGCCTTGCTCTAAGGCACTTAACGCCGCCAACGCCGCCACCAGCGTTTTACCGGAACCCACATCCCCTTGTACCAAGCGCAGCATAGGGTAACCCTTACTTAGGTCTTGCTGGATTTCATTGACCACACGTTGTTGGGCTGCGGTGGGCTTGAAGGGCAGGTTTGATAAAAACGGTGCTTTTAATGCGCTAGATTCCGCTAATATCGGCGCTTGGTCCTGTTGAATCGTCGCGCGCATTTTTAACAGGCTTAAGTTATGGGCCAGCAGCTCTTCCATGATCAAACGCTTTTGCGCGGGATGCTGATTGTGCTCTAGCTCTTCCAAGTTGGCCCCAGTTGGCGGCTGGTGTAAATACAGCAGGGCGCTGCGTAAGTCCGGTAGCTGATAAGGATCGAGAAAAGCCTGTGGAATTAAGTCATCAATGGCGCGCCCTTTTTTTAGCAGCATCACCACCTGTGTCATGAGTTGTCGCCAGCGGGCTTGCGTTAAACCCTCTGTGCTTGGGTAAATAGGTGTGAGCGTGTCTTCGGTGGGCAGGGCTGATAACGCCTCAACAAACTGATATTCAGGGTGGTACAGTTCAAGCCCTGCGCGGCCTCGACGTACCTCACCATAGCAGCGAATACGGGCGCCCTTTTGCAGGTTGTTTTTTTGTGCCCCACTAAAATGATAAAAACGCAGGGTGATGGTGCCTGTACCGTCTTGCAGACGAACCGCTAACGAGCGGCGTTTGCCGAACACCACATCGGCCAGCATGATTTCCCCCTCAATGACCACGTCCATGTTGGGACGTAAGCTGCCAATGGGGCTAATGCGGGTACGGTCTTGGTAACGCAGGGGTAAGTGGAACAGCAAATCCTGAATAGAATGAATGCCGAGCTTTGCCAGCTTTTCAGCCAGCTTATCGCCCACATTCTTTAACTCTGTCACCGGCGATGAGCCAAGGGATTGCTCTAGAACAGTTGACATAAACTGGCTGCTTGGGTGATGAGGTCCACCGCTTTGGGTCTAGGGAAGCTGGCGCGCCAAGCAATGGCCACGGTGCGCGACGGCTGTGGTCGCACAAACGGGCGTGTTTCTAACCAGCCATTGGCATACAAGCCCACACCGGTTGCGCTTTTAGGCAAAACAGTAATGCCCAAGCCAGAAGCCACCATGTGGCGCAAGGTTTCTAATGAACTGCCTTCAGCGATGGACTTAAGCTTGGTGTTGGGGTTTTTGTGCAAGGCCGGACACATATCCAATACCTGATCTCTAAAGCAGTGGCCTTCGCCCAGTAATAATAAATCACTGTCAGGCAGAAGCTCGGGTTTGATGGATTTGTGCTTAAGCCAGTCGTGCCCTTTGGGCAGCAGCACTTCAAATGCTTCATCGTACAAGGGCTTGGTTAATACATCGGTTTCGTTAAATGGCAGAGCGATGATGATCACATCCAGCTCCCCTTCACGCAGTTTTTTGCGCAACACGCGCGTGTAATTTTCTTCGATGTACAAGGGCATATCGGGGGCAAGCTGTTGCACTTGAGGAATGAGATGCGGGAATAGGTAAGGACCTATGGTAAAAATAGCGCCAATCTTCAACGGCCCTTTTAATTGGTCTTTACCGCCTGTGGCAATGTCTTTGAGCGAGCGGACATTCTCTAGAACCACTTGGGCTTGATGCACCACCTGTTCACCCAAGGGGGTAACGGAAACCGTATTTTTCGAGCGCTCAAATAAGCTGATGCCTAATTCGCTTTCTAGCTTCTTTATGGCCACACTCAAGGTAGGCTGGCTGACAAAGCAACGCTCAGCGGCACGGCCAAAATGACGTTCTTGGGCAAGGGCCACAATGTATTTTAATTCCGATAACGTCATGTTTTGATTGCCTTATGAATCCGTTATAGTGCGCACAAAGCCTCAGTGCATTGTTCGTCTAAGCTTAACCACAGCGGTGACGTAAATAAAGCATGATAGTCGCTTTCTATCATAAGGAGTAGATATGTCGCGTATTCTAATCGTGGGAAGTGGAGACATCGGCGGTGGACTGGCCAAGTCGCTCGCCGCTAAAGGTCATACTGTGTGGGGTATGCGTCGCAGTGATCAGCCCATTGGTGAGGGCGTCACCACCCTCAGCGCCGATGTCTCCGACATGGAGACCCTCATCGGGCAGATCCCTGAGTCCTTGGATTATGTGGTGTACTCCATTGCCAGCCCAGAATTCTCAGAAGAAGGCTATGACTTATATTATGTGCACGGCTTGGTGCACATTCTTGCGTTACTAAAACAGCAGCATGCAGAGCCTAAACGAGTCATCTTTGTTTCCAGTACCAGTACTTATCCACAGCATGACGGCTCTTGGGTCGATGAAACCACACCCGCTGAACCCACCGCATTTGCCGGCCGTAAAATGCTAGAAGCGGAAAGCAAACTGGCAGACAGCGAATTTCCCCATACCATTGTGCGCTTTAGTGGTATTTATGGCCCAGGGCGAACGCGCCTGATCAACCAAGCCAAAAGCGGCAGTCATTGTGACCCAGAGCCTGAGTTGTGGACGAATCGTATTCACCGAGATGATTGCATTGGTGTATTGGAATTTATGATCGAGCAAGATATGGCGGGTAAACCCTTGGATAACCTGTATATCGGCACGGATTGTCAGCCCACCACCTTTTTTGAGATATTAGAGTGGTTGAAAGACCGCATCAGTGATGTGGAGCCAGACCACGATGTGCCGGAGGCATCGCGCCGAGGCAATAAGCGTCTATCTAATAAGCGCTTACTGGATGCGGGCTACCAATTTAAATACGAGCATTACCAGCAAGGGTATGACGAGATACTGACCGAAATGGGTTATTGAGCGTGCAAGCTTAATGACTAAACTCAAAGCACAAAAAAAGGCGTCTAATTAGACGCCTTTTTTATGGGAGTAAGGATTACTCGTCTTCGTATTCAATTTTTCGGCCATTGCTTGAGCAGCCTAAACAGCGCACAAACGTGGCTTTTGCAGGGGTAAGCACCAGTACATCTGCGGCGTCGCCAGCGTTACCGCCTAATAAACTAAATGGCAATGTCGCTACCCAAATCACCGTGCCTACTGCCGTGGCTACTAATGTCAGTGGACGGACAATTAACCCGTCAAACGCCATGGCTGCGGCAGAAGGGGTTTCATCAATTTCTTGGGCTTGTGCGTGCATCGGCAAGGCAAACATGCACACAGCGGTTAAGATCATCATGCCGTGTTTAAACTGGCTAAGAAGATTAAGCATTATTATTGTCCTTGTACTTGGCACTTATTATTGACCGAACTATATCAGCTTTTCTCGCAAGAAGGCGAGCATCTCGTCAATTTTGGCACTGGCTGCAATAAAATGTGCTGCGTTGGCCCTGAGTGATCTGTTTAATTGGGGCATCACACTGCATGCATGGGTCATCTTTACGACCATAAACATTCAGTTGTTGGGCAAAATACCCAGGCTTACCGTCACTGCCCACAAAATCTTTTAATGTGGTGCCACCTTGTGCAATGGCCTTGGCCAGCACCTGTTTAATTTGCTCCGCAAACAGATCGTATTTAGCTCGGCTGATTTTACCCGCGGCTTTTTTCGGATTGATGCCGCTTAAAAAGAGCGACTCACTGGCGTAGATGTTCCCCACGCCCACCACGATTTTTTGATCCATGATGAAGGTTTTCACGGCACCGGTGCGTTTTCGGCTTTTATTGAAGAGATACTCGCCATCAAAGTCGTCGCTTAATGGCTCAGGCCCTAAATGATCGAGCCATTTGTTCTCATCGCTGTCTACGGCTTGCCATAGGCAAGCCCCAAAGCGGCGTGGATCGGTAAAGCGCAGCAATAAATCTTGCGAGAACACCAAGTCAAAGTGCTCATGCTTAAGGGGTTCAGGTGCCATCCCTTTTACGACCCTTAGAGAGCCCGACATCCCTAGATGAATAATTATCGTGCCTTTAATTTTGCTTTTGCCGATATCAATCAATAAATACTTAGCGCGACGGCGCACCGCCAATACCGTTTGGCCTTTTACTAATTTTGCTAAGTCATCTGGAATGGGCCAGCGTAATTGGGGTTGGCGCACCACTAATTTGGTAATGATCTTGCCTTCGATATGCGGCGCGATGCCAGAGCGGGTGGTTTCGACTTCGGGAAGTTCAGGCATGGGATGCTAGGCGCTGTACAGAAAACGGAAGGGCAGTTTAACATAATGTTGAGAAGTGAGATGTCCCTTCGACTGCTCGTCTATTTTAAAGGGCCATTAGAACGAGTTAGTTAGAAAGCTTTGATAACTAATCATAAAGATACACACTGTCCATCTAACGTTTAACGACAGGCACAAAAAAGCCCACTAAAAAGTGGGCTTTTCTTATACAAGACTCAAAAATCAATTACTTGATTTTAGCTTCTTTGTACATAACGTGCTGACGGATCGTAGGATCGAATTTCTTCATTTCCAACTTGTCAGGCATGATGCGTTTGTTCTTAGTAGTGGTGTAGAAGTGACCAGTACCAGCAGAAGAAACCATACGGATTTTTTCACGAATTGCAGCCATGGTAAGACCCCTTAAACTTTTTCGCCGCGAGCACGTAGTTCAGCTAGAACTGTGTCGATGCCTTTTTTGTCGATGATACGCATTGCTTTAGTAGTAAGGCGTAGTTTTACAAAACGATTTTCGCTCTCAACCCAAAAACGGTGTGTTTGAAGGTTTGGAAGGAAGCGACGCTTAGTTCTGTTGTTAGCGTGCGATACATTGTTACCTGTTACAGGGCGTTTACCCGTAACCTGACAAACTTTAGCCATTGTTATGCCCCGATTTATCGAAATATGCGACTAATTGAAAAATTCGTTCGGGGCTAGTGTTGACGCGCCTTTCAAGCCTTTCGACTTAACTAGCGGCTACCCCGTCTAAAAAGAGCTGCGTTTTATACCAAAAAACCTAAGCGATAGCAAGGAGATTGAGTAAAAATTGAACGTGGCCACATGTGGATTTGTGTTAAATCCGGTGCCTGTCATGAATGCCTCTATACTCAATAGATGGCGCAGCGGGCGCCATTATAACAGGCTGATTCTATGGCGCTATTTGTCTTTGAGTTTTTTGTTTAAATAATCAGCAATACTGAGAGGGGCAGGTGGGTTGAGGGTATGTCAGATTTAACCAAGGGCGCGAAAGGGTTTGATCGAAACCTAGCAAGTACCGTAGTAAAGCGCTTTTTGGCTTATAACCAGCACCGTTTGGAGCGCACCCAGTTGGCCCTAAGTGAGCGCCAGCGCGTGCTGCTGGACATTATTGGGCTTTTATACCATGTGAATCACGAGAAGCTGCCGGGGTTTGTGAGCTATGACTGCCCGTGCGGTGTGGCCCGTTACAGTCCCACTAAAGACACCTTGCGAGCCGCCACGGGCTTGGCCATGGGGTTTCAGTATTCCCAGCGTCGCACCGGCATCGCTAAGATCAAGAGCATGTTCATCATGGGCAGCTGTGGCTCGTTGGGGCACAGTGGCGGCAGTGATCTGGATATCTGGCTGTGCCATGAGCCGAATATGGCGCAAGACGAGTTGGCGTTACTGCAAGAAAAAGCCACCGCCATCGAAAAATGGGCCGACAATATCGGCCTTGAAGTGCATTTTTTCTTAATGGATGCCCAGCGCTTTGTAAAAGGTGAGCGCAACGACCTAGATGGTGAAGATTGCGGCAGTGCTCAGCATCACTTGTTGCTGGATGAGTTTTATCGCACCAGTATTTTGCTGTGTGGCTGCTACCCCTTATGGTGGCTCGTGCCGGTGGAGCATGAAAATAACTACGATGACTTTGTATACCGTTTGCAAAAACAGGGGTTTGTTAAGCCAGAGGAGGTCATTGATTTTGGTGGCATTGGCACCATTCCGGCGGGGGAATTTGTCGGGGCGGGCATGTGGCAGTTATATAAAGCCATTGGGAGCCCTTATAAGTCCATTTTGAAGTTATTTCTTACCGAAGCCTACGCCAGTTCTTATCCCGATGTGCGCCCCCTGAGTTTAGATCTGAAAACCCGTATTTTTAGAGAAGGCACTGAGCTCGATAAGCTGGATCCATATCTTTTGTTGTACGACCGCCTAGAAGCGTACCTACTCACCCGAGATGAGTTATCTAGGCTTGAGTTGGTGCGCCGCTGTATTTACTTCAAAGCCAATATTCCCATGGGGCAAGCCACTCGGCGCAAGCATTGGAAGCGTGACTTTTTAAGGCCTGTGATTAATGAGTGGGGCTGGACAGAAGGCTTGATCATGCACCTGGATAACCGCCCCCAGTGGCAGGTGCATACGGTGGTGCAAGAGCGGAAAACGTTGGTTAATGAACTTATCCACAGTTATAAGTTTTTGTCTCAGTTTGGGCGTAATTACCAAGAAGAGACCATGCTCACGGCTAAAGATATGACCTTGTTGGGGCATAAGCTTTACGCCACCTTTGATCGAAAGCCGGGCAAAATAGATCTCATCAATCCCGGTATTAGTAAGGATATTCAGGAGGATAAACTCAGCCTGCACCTGAATCGTCAGCATGTGCGCCGTCGTATTCCGCAAATGGCTTGGAGCTTGTTTACCGGCATTGCTCGCCCGGGTGGTGCGCAAAATGCCATTAAGAAGTCGCCCAGTTTGATTGAGTTATTGGCTTGGTGTCATGTGAATCAGGTGATGGCCAAGGGCACCAATGTGGTCATGTATCAGGGGCAGCAACATGGCCAAGACTATGAGTTAAAAGAGATCATCAATAGCTTTTATCAAACTCCGTTGACTGAGAGCGTTGAGACCAACTTTGATGAGCCGCCCGTGCCCCGTCATATTAGCTTATACATAAATGTATTTGTGGATCCCATGAGTCACTACACTCGACGCGGCATTCACAAGATCTCTAATCGCACGGACTCCCTCGGCTACAGCGCACTGAAAGAAAACTTGGTTCTGACCATTGATCAAATGGTGTTTAACAGCTGGCGAGAAGTACTGGTGACGCGCTATGAAGGGCAAAACGCCTTGTTACGTGTGATTGAAGATTACCTAATGTCGTACCCTCCGGACAGCACACAGCAGGCGCCTAAATTAAACGTCTACTGTTATTGCGCTACCCGTTCTAAAGCCATTACCGAGCGGGTTGAAAGCGTGATGGATGAAGTGCGCAATTGTTTTTATGGTGCTAAAAACCGCCATAGGCGGCGCTATATTTTGCAAATATCCAATGAGTATCACCTGATACAGTTCAGCGATGGCCGACCTGTGATTTACCATTACGACAAGCCAGTGCAGTTGTTTCGCCAGCTGTCTAAGCCTCAGCGTTATTACAGTCAGATCATGCTCGACAGTCATGCCTTGCGCGGCTCGGTCATTAAAATGGTGTGCGAGCGGGCGCGCCCTGGAGCCATTCAGGTTTACTATCTACGTCAAGAACAACAGGCCCAAATTTATGTGATTGATGAGCGCGGCTCCCTGATTCAATGGCGCACCCCCATGTATAACGAGGCTGCGCTGATTAACCCGCTGGATCACTTTTTACGACAAGTGGAATACCGCCAAAATCGTCATCGCTATGGGGGCAAAGAAAGCGTACAGCAGCGCCAAATTGAATACTTCGAGGTGATGCTGCCCACCAAAGAGACCCCGTTAACCACGCGGCCTATTCGGCCAAAAGAAGGCTTGGGCTTGGGTCGGTATTTTGATGTGCATGCGCAGGTGGATTTTGATGCCAATGATCAGCTGGGTTTTATATTGCAGTGCGAGCAAGAGGACTTCAGTCACATGGAGTACGGGGATCAGGTGTATAAAGCCTTGGTGCGCCACCTAGTGGGACTGCGTCAGCACAATAAACCTTACCCTGTTTATATTACCGATATCGCCATATCCGACCGCTTGCATACCCGCAACGGTAATCAAGTGCTGCAAACCTGTAGCTACCTTGATTATAAGTACAAGCTCGAGCAGCGCCTCAATCAAGCATTAACTGAATTATACCCAGAGAAAAACAGCGCTACTTTCTAGCCTCTTTCATTACCTCTTTCATTATTTGCGGCCTATCCAGCATGCTGTGAAACCCCTATAATTGCCCCCTTTATTTTTAATGAGCCATCGACATGCGCTATTTGATCATACTGGCTGTGTTCACCCTCAGTGGGTGCGGACAAAAAGGGGCCTTGTTTTTACCACAAGACAAGCCTCACACCCTGCCCGCTGAGCAACAGTCCCAATCAAAAGCTGACACGTCCACTACACAGGGCCAGCCGCAAGGCTAAGAATTGTTATGACAGATGTATTTGATTACCAAAATGGCGAACTGTTCGCTGAAAACTGCGCAGTCAGTGACTTAGCGGATCAATTCGGTACGCCGTTATATGTGTATTCACGTAAGGCATTTAGTGACCATTACTTAGCGTATGCCGATGCCTTAAAGGGTCAAGATGCTTTGGTGTGTTATGCGGTAAAGGCCAACTCTAATATTGCGGTGTTAAACGTATTAGCCAAATTGGGCGCGGGTTTTGACATTGTTTCCGTGGGCGAATTAGAGCGAGTCCTAAAAGCCGGTGGCTCGCCAGACAAAATGGTGTTCTCGGGTGTGGCGAAAACCGCCGATGAAATGCGCCGTGCCTTGGCCGTAGGTGTTCATTGCTTCAATGTAGAAAGTGCAGCAGAACTTGAGCGCCTAAATGAAGTGGCAGTTGAAATGGGTGTGAAAGCCCCCGTGTCTTTGCGCGTGAACCCAGATGTGGATGCGCAAACGCACCCTTATATTTCAACGGGTCTAAAAGAAAACAAGTTCGGTGTGGATATCGATACCGCCAAAGATGTGTATGCCCGCGCCAATGAGTTAGACGGCATTGTGATCAAGGGTGTGGATTGCCACATCGGCTCGCAACTGACTCAAATTGATCCGTACCTTGACGCACTGGATCGCGTGTTGGCGTTGATCGATGAATTAAAAGCCCAAGGCATTGAGCTAGAACATATCGATTTAGGCGGTGGCCTAGGTGTAACGTACGACGATGAAGTGCCACCCACGCCGCAAGATTTTGCCGATGCGGTATTGCCTAAGTTGGCCGGTCGCAACTTGAAACTGGTCCTTGAACCGGGTCGTTCTATTGCCGCGAATGCGGGTATTTTTGTTACCCAGGTTGAGTTTTTGAAAAATAACGGTGATAAGCACTTTGCTATTATTGATGGCGGCATGAACGATTTAATTCGCCCGTCTTTGTACAGTGCTTGGCAGCGTATTGTGGAAGTTCAGCCACGAAGCAATACTGAAAAACAGTCTTATGATGTAGTGGGCCCTGTGTGTGAAACCGGTGACTTTTTAGGTAAAGATCGCGAGTTGGCGTTACAGCCTGGTGACCTGTTGGCGGTGATGAGCTCAGGGGCATACGGTTTTGTGATGGCGTCTAATTACAATACCCGTAACAAGCCTGCTGAAATCATGGTCGATGGTGACAAGGTGCATTTAATTCGTCGTCGCGAAACCATCTCGGATCAGTTAATGTTAGAAACATTAATTTCAGAATAAGGCAGTAACCATGTTATTACGCTTTAGCAAGATGCACGGCCTTGGCAACGACTTTATGGTTGTGGACCTTGTCACACAGCATTTTGCCTTTCGCCCTGAATTGGTTCGTCAATTAAGTGATCGTCAATTTGGTATTGGCTTTGATCAACTATTAATTGTTGAGACCCCAAGCAACCCTGATGTGGATTTTCGGTATCGTATATTTAACGCTGACGGCAGCGAAGTGGAGCAGTGCGGCAATGGCGCTCGCTGTTTCGCGCGCTTTGTTCATGATGCTCGTTTAACTGCTAAAAATCCCATCAAGGTAGAAACCAGTTCAGGCATCATTGAATTGAATATAGAAAACGATGGTGATGTGGTTGTGAACATGGGCAAAGCTCGGTTTACGCCAAGTGACTTACCGTTTGATGTGACGACAGAAAGCGCGCAATACACCATGGAGGTTCCACTTAATGATGGCCGCTATGAAGCCACTGTGGGTGCCGTGTCGATGGGGAATCCACACTGCGTGATGCAGGTGGATGATGTGCACAGTGATCTTGTGAACCAGCTGGGCCCTGAAATTGAAAAGCATGAGCAATTTCCTAAGCGTGTGAACGCTGGTTTCATGCAGATTAAAGACCGCGGCGAAATGGATTTACGTGTATATGAGCGTGGCGCTGGTTGGACACTGGCCTGTGGTACCGGTGCCTGTGCCGCCATGGTGATTGCCCATAAGTGGGGACTGGTGGATGACGAAGTTCAAGTGAATCTACCGGGCGGTTCACTGACCATTTGTTGGGATGGTGAAGGGGATGTGATTATGAAAGGCCCAGCAGAACGAGTATTTGAAGGTCGCATTCAGGTTTGATCGCTAGACTCACTGTAATGAACAAGCGTTGACGTAACAAAAACGGAAATAATAAAGCGTTATGGAAAAAACAAAACAGGGTAAAAGCTCATTAAACGAGCGCGAAGTGGCGGCTTTCTTAAAGCAACGACCGGATTTCTTTCGTCATTATCCTGAAATCGTATCGCAGTTAGACGTGCCCCATGAAACGGGTGCTTCGGTCTCCTTGGTAGAATATCAAAGTAAAATTCTGCGTGAAAAAAATAATGAATTACATGAACGCTTACAGCAGCTAGTGGACAACGCCCGTCGTAATGATCGTCTGTTTGAGCAAACTCGTCGCTTAACCTTAGATTTATTGGATGCCCAATCCATTGAAGAAGTGGAGCAATCTCTGCAGCAAGCCATGACGGCCTTATATGGGGTTGATCATGCTTGCATCACGTTATTCGTACCGGCCATGACCATGCAAAGCGTTACCGAAATTGAAATGCAAGATCAGCTCGTTCGTCACTTTGGACGCAAACAAGCGTTTTGTGGTCAGTTAAGTGATGATCAAATGGAGTTGTTTTTTCACGAGCGAAGCCGTGTAGGTTCCATGGCGGCGTGTTTGTTAAGAAACGATTTGGGGATTTTGGCGATCGGCCATAAAGATGATGATTATTTTAAAAGTAATATGGATACGTTATTTTTAGATTACGTCAGTGAAATCGTCAGTCGCCGCTTGGATATCCTACTTTAATCATGTCTGCCTCACCCATTCCTGCCGGTGTCGATGTCATCAGTTTTGATTTAGATGATACCTTGTGGGATGGCACTCAGGTCATCATGCATGCTGAACGGGTCATGTTGCAGTGGATGCAAGAACACACGCCTCGTGTCATCGACACCCTATCCAAAGAAGACCTGCGTGATAAAAAGGGTCAGTTCCTTCGTGCTAACCCGCATCTAACGAATAAGATCAGTGCCGCTCGCCAGCACTTCCTTGAACACTTATTCGCAGAATTAGATTACAGCGCGCCTCAAGTGAAGGCACGGGAGTGCTTTGATGCTTTCTATGAAGCTCGTCAGCAAGTGGTGTTATTTGATGATGTTGTCGAAACCCTCCATGCCTTAAAACAACACTATCGCTTGATTGCCATCACAAACGGCAATGCCGATATTGAGAAAACCGGGCTGGCGGATTTTTTTGAATTTTGTCTGCAGGCCGAAAACTTTGAGCGACCAAAACCTCATCAAGATATTTTCCATCACGCATTAGCGTTGACGCAGTGTCGGGCGCAGCAGGTGCTTCATGTTGGGGATCATCCTGTTCATGACATGCAAGGCGCTTATGATGTGGGCATGCAAACCTGTTGGTTAGATGATAACTCTCGTCAGTGGCAACAAGGGTTCGAGCCTCACTTAGTGGTCTCTCATGTTCGTGAATTGCGTTAGCTGTTGAGGCTAATAACGATGTGCAAAATCCGCCATTAGTGATTGCGCCTTAGACTCAATAGTCGTGTGATCAGTTTTGACCTGATCACTGGAATCTGTAACTGGCTGGATGTTGTGATGGCAGCCTGATAACAGCACCATCAAACTCATAAACATCAGGCGTAACATAGCTAATCTCTCTCGTTTATCAGATATTAATGTAATTCAATGTCTGCCTCTCTGTGCGGATTTCATTAAGGCCTGTGGTCCAGTGCACAAAGATTGTGCTTTTAAAAACACTCAGAATTTAAAACCCGTTCTTTATATGGTTTCAGGCTATAAGACTGAGCCTCTGTAGTTAGGTCTATCGTCTACACTTATAACAATAGAGATAGATGATATGACAAGATCGGATGAAGAAAGCATTAGAATCCTTACTCAATGACGTCTCAAAGTCCCCGGTACTGGACGAAGGCGATCTCAAAGCCGCCTCTCGATTGATACTTGAATCGGTGATGGCAGGCCTAAACGTTGATCGCAGCGGTATTTGGTTATACCAAGAGGACTTAGCGGGTATCACCTGCTTCTTTTTAATCGATGCCTATACCCAGTCCACAGAAGAAAGCTTGGTGCTGTGTCGTCAAGATTTACCTGTGTACTTCTCCGCCCTTGAAGAAGACCGCACCATTGCCGCACATGATGCGCAATCGGCCCCTGAAACCAGTGAATTCAAAGAAGGCTACTTGGATGTCTTAGGTATCACATCCATGCTGGATACTCCCATTCGTCACAGCGGCAAAACCGTTGGTATTATTTGCACCGAGCACCGCGGTGAGCCCCGTCAGTGGCAAGATGATGAAATGGTGTTTTCAGGTGTGCTTTCTGACTTATTTGGACGTGCAATTAGCGCACGTGAAAGGCTCGACTTTGAACAACAACTCATACAGACCAACCAAAACCTAGAAGCATTAGTGGCCAAACGGACACAACATCTAGAGCAAACCATTGAGCAAATGCAGCAGTTACAACAGCAGCTTATTGAAAGTGAAAAACTCGCTTCGTTAGGTAACTTGGTTGCGGGGATTGCTCATGAAGTGAATACGCCGTTGGGGGTTGCTTTAACGGCGACGTCTTATTTAAAAGACGGAGTGAAAAAGCTTGAGCAGAACTTTCACAATAACGCCATCACGCGCGAACAACTCTCGCTATTTTTTGATGACAGCAACAGCGCTTTGAATTTAAGTGAAGAGAATCTTCGTCGTGCGGCCACCTTGGTGACTAATTTTAAGCGCACCAGTGCCGATCAAAATTATTTTGAAGATCAGCGGATCAATATTAAGCATTACATCGAACAAGTGATTTCAACCCTGGTGCCTTTGACAAAATCAAAGGGCGTGCAAGTGCATATTAAGGGCTGCGATGTTGAGAAGAATACCTTGCCTGGGGCGCTGGCGCAGATTATTACAAATCTGGTTGCCAACAGTTGCAATCATGGATTTAAAAATACAGTGAGCAATCCAGTCATTACTATAGAGGTAAGTGAGTGTCCGGACGAGAAGGTCCAAATTCAATTCTCAGATAATGGTTGCGGTATGGATGACGAGCAAGTGAAAAAAGCATTTGAACCGTTTTATACCACCACTCGTGCAGAAGGGGGTACAGGTTTAGGCCTATCGATTGTGCATACTCTGGCAACCCAAAACCTAAAAGGGCAGATAGCCGTTCACAGTCAAAAAGGAAGGGGCACAGAATTTACCATGCGTTTCTAGTGCTTTAGCCACTGCCACAGCTGACCAATGAATTCATAGATTGACCGCTCCATTTTTAATAACCCTGCCGCATCAAACCGCCAGTTTGTGCTCTGAGTATTTTTTGCTAAATAAAATGTAGGTGCGGGTATGGCTTGGATGTTTTCATGATAAAAAAACTGAATGGCTCTTGGCATGTGACTGGCACTGGTGGCCACCGCGATGGTTTGATCCCCGACTATTTCTTTTACCGCATGGGCTTCTTCTTCGGTGTCTTTTGGCCAGTCGATTGTGATGATGCGTGCTGGATTAACCCCTAAACTGATAGCCACTTCCTTGTAAACCTGTGCGCTGCTTTTTGTATTCAAGCCGCTATAACCGGTGACGATAAGTTGAGCGTGAGGGTTGACGCTTAAAATTCGTAGTCCTTCTAAAAGGCGTGCACTGGCCGAACTCGAAAGGTGACTGCTGAGGGGAATACTGGGGTCGCTAATCACCTCATTACCTAGCACCACGACATAGGGCACAGGCGTATTCAGATCAAATGGTGTGTTGGTTTGCTCGATGCTGCGCAGTAAGGGTGTGGAGACTGGATTCCAGCTGAACATGATTAAACAAACAAGCGATACGCTAGCCAGTCGTCTTCCGATTTTAGCGGTTGGTTTTCGCCAGAGGAAAAAAACCGAAAGCGACAGCATGATCACGATTATGCTTAATGGCATGAGCCAAAAAGCAATGAATTTTTTAATGATGAATCCAAGTTCTAACATGGTGTGTATTTAATAGGCGTGTTCATCAGCTGAAGGTTGTTGTGCTTTTATTTGTGCTGGTAATTGCACTTTGGCCTCACCCACTGCACGTTTATCCGCCGCTGCGCTCACTTTTCCAGTTTGTTTATTTAATAAAATAGCCTGCATATTGCCGTATTGGCGTCCGACATTTTTTAATGCATGGCCCTTGGCTTGCAGTGCTTGTTTGATTTCAGCGGAGAACGCATCGGGTTCGTGTTGAATGACATCGGGTAAGTATTGGTGATGAAAACGTTTTTTATCCACCCAGTTTTCAACCGGATTATTTTGTAAGTGTTCAAGCATTCCTAAGAACACCATGGTAATAATGCGGCTGCCCCCTGGTGTGCCTAAGATGGCAACTTGAGAATCGCTTTCTACAAAACTTGGCGTCATGCTGGAAAGTGGGCGCTTCTCTGGTGCTATGGCGTTTGCTTCATTGCCTACTAAGCCATAGGCATTAGGTGTGCCGGGTTTTGAAGAGAAATCATCCATCTCATTGTTCAGTAATACCCCCGTACCTTGTGCTAAATAGGCGCTGCCAAAGGGTAGATTAATACTTAAGGTGGCGCTTACGCGGTTGCCATGTTTATCGAGTACACTTAAGTGAGTGGTATGAAAACCCTCTAAAATTTGCACCTGACTGCCAAGGGTTTTGCTGTCGGTGGCTTTGTCCATGTCGATGGTTTGAGCAAGTTTTGCGTTGTAATTTTTACTCAGTAATTGTTCTTGTGGCACGCTGACAAAATCGGGGTCACCTAAGTAATGAGCGCGGTCAAAATAGGCACGACGCATCACTTCGCTTAATAAGTGAATTTGATCTGCTTCGTTAAGGGTTTGCCAGTTTACATCAGGCTGCAGGCTTTCGAGCATGTTTAACATTTGGCCGATGGCGATGCCTCCAGAGCTGGGTGGCGGGGCACTGATAATTTTATAATTTTGGTACTCACTAACTACCGGTTCACGCTCAATCACTTGATACTTTTCTAAGTCAGCCAGTTGCCAAATGCCACCGTCTTTTTGCACTTGGCTTACTAGGGTTTGTGCTACCTTGCCTTTATAAAAACCATCAAAGCCCTTGTCGGCAATGGCTTGAAGTGTATGAGCGAGATCCGGTTGCTTAATAATGAAACCGGCTTGGGGTACATTTCCGTTATCTAAAAAGATGTTACTGGCGTCTGGGTATTGGTTGAGGGCGTCTTTACGATAGCCTGCCAGTTTGGCGTAGTGATGATCGGTAGCAAAACCGTCATTGGCCACCTTGATAGCAGCGCTTAATGATTGCGCTAATGGTAGCTGGCCATATTGATAAGCAAGGTGAACAAAGGCGGCAGCCTGTCCTGGAATCCCTGCAGCCATTGGGCCGTTAATGGATAGTTTAGGGATGATATTACCTTGCGCATCTAGGTACATATCTCTGTGTGCTTTAAGAGGCGCTTTTTCACGGGCATCCACAAAAATATTCTTATTGCTCTTAGCTTCATGCAGCAACCAGAACCCACCGCCACCCATGCCTGCACTGTAAGGCTCAACCACGGCTAAAACCGCTGCTGTAGCAACTGCCGCATCGAATGCATTGCCACCGTTATTTAAAATATCGATGCCTGCTTGCGTCGCTAAAGGGTGCGCCGAGGCCACGGCACCGGTATGGGCTTGATGTGAAGAAGGCGCGGTGTCTGAACTGCAGCCAGCAAGTGTTAGGGCTGCACAGAGTAATAATGCAAAATACTTCATAATTTAAAGGCCGATCACGAAAAGAATGGCGTTAAGCATACAATAGAAGGGAAGCGAATGTCTTACCCTGTGAAAGTGTCAGCGTGGAATTAACTGTTAGGAAAAACCGCTTGGGGTAAGGATTGAAATCCAGGCTTGGCAAATAGATAGCCTTGCATGAGTTCGACCCCTGCGGCTTTTAGCCAGTGATATTCTTCAATTAACTCAATGCCTTCGGCTAAGGGGATGATGTTTAAATCCTTAAATATATTGAGGCAGTTTTTCACTATGGACTGACGGGCTGGGGATAAGTGCACGTTATGAATCAAATCCATATCCAGCTTAATGATGTTTGTTTGAAAGTCAGCCAGAAGGTTCAACCCCGCATAGCCTGAACCAAAATCATCAATGGCGGTGATGAAGCCCAATGATGAATAGTATTCCACGATGCGTTTAACGTGATTGGTGTCTTCGATTTTCTCCACCTCTGTGAATTCAAAGATAATCTTTTCAGTGGGGAAGTTATATTTGCGCGCCGCTTCGAGTGTGGTTCGTATACAACGTTCAGGCTGATAAACCGCATTGGGTAAAAAGTTGATGCTCAGCATGCTGCTAAGGTTAAGCTTGGCCGCCAGCGAAATGGCTTTAATGCGACACTGCTGGTCAAACAAGTAACGGTTATCGTCGTTTACTTGCTCGATAATGCTAAAGGCCGATTCATTATTCATGCCTCTCACTAAGGCTTCATAACCAAAAGTGGCGTGGGTTTTTGCGTTGATGATGGGCTGAAACGCCATGGTAAAGTCAAATGGCAGCTCACCTTCATCTTGGCATTGTCGGCAGACTTCTCTGCCTGACTGTTGGGGTTTACCGTTCATACTAAACCTTAGGGCTGTGTCCTATAAGGCTAGTTGCTGTATGGAATTGGTACAAGTTTTGAGGAAGGTAAGCATAAACAAACCGCATGTATTGCTACATGCGGTTTGTTTAATAGTAAAGGCTGAGGTTTACGCCGTTAGCTTCTCGTATTTTGCCATGAGTTCTTCTTGAGTCTCTTCGTTATCGGGGTCAAGAGGAATACAGTCAACAGGGCACACTAGCTGACACTGTGGCTCATCGTAATGGCCAACACACTCAGTACACTTATTAGGGTCGATGACATAGATCTCATCCCCTTCGCTGATGGCTTCGTTAGGGCATTCAGGCTCGCAAACGTCGCAGTTAATGCAATCATCGGTAATGATTAAGGCCATAATTTACTCCTTAGAACCTTAAGATTCTAAACAACAGCTTAATGCTAAATGCCAAATTTCTCTAGCAGGTGCTTTTCAACCACAGGGTGGACAAATTTTTTCACATCGCCACTTAAACGGGCAATTTCACGGATCAAGGTAGAACTGATATATGAGTGGCGCTCATCGGGTGTTAAAAACACGGTTTCCACATCAGGGGCCAAAGCTCGGTTCATATTAGCTAGCTGAAACTCGTACTCAAAGTCAGACACGGCGCGCAGGCCACGTAATAACACCTGAGCGTCTTGCTCTTTGACAAAATGAGCAAGTAAGGTGTTAAAGCCCACGACTTCCACATTCTTTATGTGACCGAGGACTTCACGGGCAAGCTCGCAACGTAACTCTAGGTCAAATAAAGGCTTTTTGTTCGGGCTCTCGGCAACGGCAACCACAATATGATCGAACATGCGTGCGGCACGCTCGATAAGGTCGGTATGACCATTGGTGATTGGGTCAAACGTTCCGGGATAGATCACTTTAATCATGAAATCTGCCTTGGGGCGGGATACAGTGCGGCATGTTAATCAATTTAGCCACGCCGCTCAACTCAGGCGAGTGTGAAACCTTCACCTTAATCGCCTGAGGTAAGAGGGCATGGCATGCTTAGCCTTGCTTTATCTGCTTAGCCAATTGGCTGGATTGCTTCAGCGCAAGGCCATAAATCGACAGCTGCGGGTTGGCTCCGATACTGGTGGGGAAGACAGAGCCATCGATGACATACAGGTTATCAGCGTGATGGAAGCGCCCCTGGCTGTTGACCACGGACTGTTTCTCATCTTCACCCATGGTACAGCCACCCATGAGATGGGCCGTCATCAAACGTTGACGGTGTAGCTCTTGGGGAAGAGCATCTATGGCGGCTTTGCAATCTTTTAGATTGGTGTAAAAGGTGGCGTCATGATGCAAGGGCATCACGCTTTTGGCCCCTGCGGCGAACTGAACCTCGGCCATCACATGATGGGCCTTGCGCAACCCTTGCCAGATATAGTCGGTTAACGGGTAATCTAGAACCGGCTTACCGCCATTATCCAGTTCAACCGTGCCTCCTTGGCTTTGCTCATGGAAACCATCGCGCAGTAACGCAATGGTGCCTTGCAAGTTGGGCAGTTGAGCCATGGTGTCGGTGAGTTTTAAACCATGAAAGCCCACAATTTGCGCGCCCATGGCCGGCTGCATTGGCGGCACTTCAAGCTTGAAGCCTATATCGCCATCGGTATTCCATTGAAAATGGTCCGAGTAAATGGATTGTGGTGCGCCATAAAATGGATTCACGTCCGCATTCATTTGCGCAAGACTGGCGTTAACTGGGTGAATGGTGGTGCGCTTACCAATGCGCTCATGTGGGTCGGGCGCGCCGGAACGCAACAACAAACCTGGGTTATTAATGGCGCCACCGGCTAAGACAATATGTGGCGCTTTAAAGCTTAAGCGCACGCCAGTTGGGGTTTTGCCATCGGCACCGAGTGCTAAGCATTCTACGCTTTCGGCTTTGTGTTCTGAAAAAACGATTTTATCGGCGCTGCAACGATAAAACAGACGCGCGCCGTTTTTAAGGGCTTCAGGCACCGTGGTCACCAGCATGCTTTGCTTGGCATTAGTTGGACAGCCCGTGCCGCAGTAGCCCAGGTCCCAGCAGCCAGATACGTTGCGTGGAATCACCGCCCAGCTCCAGTCATTGGCCTCGCAGCCACGCTTCAAGATATCGTTATTGGCGTTGGGTGGCATGGCCCACTTAGCTACGTTTAAGCGTTTTTCCATTTGCTCAAAGTAAGGAGTCATCTCTTCAGGACTTAAACCGGAGACACCATGGTTTTGCTGCCAGTACTCTAAAGTGCCATTGGGTGTACGAAAACTGGATGTCCAGTTAACCACGGTGGTGCCGCCCACAGCACGACCTTGAAAAATACTAATGGCGCCATCTTTTGTGGTGCGCCCAGCCCCTTCTTGGTAAAGGTCACCATAGGCTTGTAATTCATCCATGTTGAAATTATCTGAGGTGAATAGGCCGCCTTCTTCAATCATGACGACTTTAAGGCCGGCTTGGCTAAGTACTTCGGCGCTGACACCGCCACCGGCGCCAGTACCAATAATGATGACGTCCGCTTCGATGGTTTGATTGGTTTGCACAGTGGCCGCGTTGGTTATATCCCAGTTTTCACTTTGGGCGCGCTGCTTAAAAATATCAGGAATGGCCATTTAATTATTATCCGCCAATTGCATCGTTAAGATTTTGTAATCAATACGTCAGGGTATAGAGGTCCTGGGTAGCCTACGTTTTGCCAAGCGGCGCTCTGGCCAAACCAGGTTGCGCACATGAGTTTATTTAAACCGTTGTAACCGAGAGTAAATAAACCAACAGCGCTTTCGCGCCAGCGATTCAAGAAGTTTTCAATTTCTGTTTCGCTGGCGTTTTCCCATTTGCTCCACACGCCAGTGGTCAGGCCGCGGCTTAATCCAAAATTGAGCAAGGTGAATAAATCCGAGATCTGCTTGGTATTGTGAGGCCCCAGTTTTGAAATGCCCACATCCATGTATCGCAACATGGCATTGATGCCTGCCTGCTGAGCTTGTGGCTCAGTGGGTAAACTACCCTTGAGCATCACAGGCGCAATGGCGGTTAACATAATGCGGTCTTGTTCGCGCAGCACTAACCAATCACTGTTAACAGGCATGGATTCACTGCAACCGGTTAGGGTTGCGGTGAATGCCGTTGCGGTTAACGCCGCAGAGCTTGCGGCGCCGAGTTTTAAAAAGTCGCGTCTATTCATAATTATTTTTCTGCTTTGGCTGAGCTTAGCGAATAATGAATTTATAAATTAAACGGTGTACTAAACGGCCATGGGGGGCGTGGATAAATTTGCCGCTGTTGAAACGGCCTTTTTTATGCACAGACTTCGCATGGCTCAAAGATAAAAAGCCTTCTTTGCCGTGGTAAGCGCCAATCCCAGAATCACCCACACCACCAAATGGCATATCATCTTGGGCAATATGCGTTAAGCAATCGTTTATGGCGACACCGCCTGCGTGGGTGTTCTCTAACACAAATTCTTGTTCATGACCGTTGTGACTAAATAGGTACAAGGCTAACGGACGCGGATGGTCGTTAATGTAATCCAGCGCATCGGTTAGATTGTTGTAGCTTAGAATCGGCAATAGCGGACCGAAAATCTCATCCTGCATGATCACCATATCTTCGGTGGTATTGGTAACCAAGGTTAATGGAATTTTCCGGGTGCCGGTGAAGTCTTCATTGGCATTGTTCAAGGCTTCAATATCAGCGCCTTTCTCTTGAGCATCGGCCAGATAACCTTGTAAACGATTGTACTGACGCTCATTTACAATGGCCGTATAGTCATTGTTGTTACGCAAAGTTGGGAAGGATTTTTTATAGGCCTTTTTAAGTTCAGCTTTTAAATCATCCACCATGTTAGCAGGGCACAGAACGTAATCCGGTGCGATACAGGTTTGCCCCGCATTGGTGGCCTTACCAAAAATAATGCTTTCAGCTGCGCCAGCAAGAGACCCTTTGTCTGTAATGATGCATGGGCTCTTACCACCAAGCTCAAGGGTCACGGGTACTAGGTTTTTACCGGCGGCGCTCATCACATGGCGGGCAACGGCGGTTGAACCGGTAAACAATAGATGATCCCAGTGCAGATTAGAGAATTCAGCCCCCACTTGCGCTTCACCCAATACCAGAGCCACTTGGTCTTCATTAAACGCCGAAGCAAACATGCGCTGCATGACTTCGTTGGTGGCAGGGGTGAACTCAGAGAGTTTAATCACCGCACGATTACCGGCAGCAAGGGCTGCAGCTAGAGGCGCTGCGGCCAATTGAATGGGGTAGTTCCAAGGCACCATGATGCCGATAACCCCTTTCGGTTGGTAATACACCTTGTTAGAAGCGGGTGCGAACAAGGCGCTCACGTGGCGGCGGCTTGGCTTCATCCATTTCTTTAGATTCTTGCGGTTATATTTGATGCCCTCAAGGGTCACCATGATCTCTGCTAGTAAGGTTTCGTCTTTTGAACGGCAGCTGAAGTCCGTGTTCATGGCCTCGCACAGCTCATCTTTGTATTCACGCAAGATGCTGGCAAGCTTGTCTAGATCACTGCGGCGCTGCTGGATGCTTGGGTAAGGGGCTTTGGCATAGGCCGCTTTTTGCTTGGCAAAAACGTCATGTAAATAGGCAATTTGAGCTTGTTCATCATTCAACTGAGCGGCGGTAGCGACCATGCAGAAATCCTCTTATTAGTGGGCAATGTAGCTGTTTTAGATTATTATTAGAGTTATTACTCTACAGGTCAAATGTTTATTTGTCACACAATTGGCCAAATAAGACACCCGTGGTAATTGTTCATTGCGTATCCACTGTAGGATTGCGAAAATGCCCGCCCAAAATTTACACTGAGGCTGGCAAGGAAGGCTGACGATGTGTTTAGTGAGTGGCTAGAATCAATAGGAATGCAGTATGAAAACACGTGATCGTATCATTCAAGCAAGTTTGGACCTGTTCAATGAACAAGGTGAACGTAACGTCACGACTAATCATATCGCTTCTCACCTAGGCATCAGCCCAGGTAACCTCTACTACCATTTCAAAAATAAGCAGCAGATCATCTTTGATATTTATCTTGAGTATGAAGCCAAGGTGGATGCCAACCTGCAATTACCAGAAGGCCGTGACCTGACGGTGAATGACAAATTGATTTACTTGCAAGCCATCTTCCAGGGCTTGTGGGATTACCGATTTCTGCACCGTGATTTACAGCACCTATTACAAAACGACCCAGATTTGCATAAGCGCTACAACGACTTTTTTAAGCGCTGCCTAAGTCGTACAGAATTGATTTATATGGCGCTGCGCAGCGCTAAAATTATTGCGGCAAACGATGAAGAAGTGCGATCACTGGCGTTAAATACTTGGATACTGGTCACATCTTGGTTTGGCTTTATGCATACCAATTTATTAATCAGCGACGCTCAAGAGGAAAGCCGTGAATTACTTAACGCGGGTGTGTATCAAATCTTTGCCCTTGAGAGACCTTTCTTAACCGAGCAATACAAAGAACCCGTGGCGGCCATTGCGGCCAAATTAGGTAAGTCTTTGGATCAGTTGTCGGCGTTGCCTTAGAGCTATTAATGTGTAAAAAAAAGCATCACTTTTTAGTGATGCTTTTTTGTTTGGGAAGTAAACATTTAAAGATGAATGATTTAATGTTCTTGATTAATCGTGATACATGTTCTGAATCATCTGAATCCCGGGCAGTAATGTCGCGCGCCAAGTCTGGCCAAGTTCTAACGTATATTCTGGATCAAATTTTTCAAGGGTTTCAACTAGCGCATCTAACCAATCATTGTAATGCATTGGATGGATATCCATATTTTTCTTGCTGTGACTTTCACCCAGTGCGCGAATTTTAGTGTCCGGCATGCCGCGGGCATGCATGATTAGCCACATGATGCCGCCGCGCAATAATCCACGCTGGGTTTCCATTTTAGAGTTAACGAACATGGCTCGAATTTCGTCAGATTTACCCATGAAAATAGTGTAAAAACATTCAAAAAATTCAGGTTTACTACAGGCTCGGCCATAGCTTTGAAAAACAAGATCTGCGTTACTGCTCATGATGAATACGCTTTTAAAAGCGGCGCACTTTACGGGTAGTTAAGGCGCTATGCAAATCTAATTTTTGAAAAAAACCGTTGCGTGTTTAATACGCAAGTAATAGGAAAAAAGTGGCGTTTATTTAATCAAAAAGATCAGTTTATTCAGATTGTTAGACCAAGTACTCAAATTAGAAGGAGTAATTAAAGCAAGAAAAAATAACTGGATAGTAAAAAACTAAAAAGAATATTAAGCATAAAACCGGTTTTCATCATGGTGTTTTGTGGCACATAGCCACTGGAGAAAACGATGGCATTAGGCGGGGTCGCAACGGGTAACATAAAGGCACAGGATGCAGCAACAGCAATGGCACTGACGATCATCGTTTGATCAATATTTAATACATCCGCCATGCCCATAAAGGTTGGAATCATCAACGCAGAGAGTGCAGTATTGCTTGAGATTTCTGTCATGAAAATGACAAATAAAATAACCAGCAAGAGTAAGCCATAACGATTTAAGTAATCACCAACATTTGACAATTGCTGTGCCAAAAATAAATTAGCTTGGCTTTCACTTAATATGGCACTTAATGCTAATCCGCCACCAAATAGTATGAGTACACCCCACTGGGTTTGTTTTTCAAATGATTGCCAGCTCAAACTTTTACTGGCATGCAGTGCAATAATAGCGATCACCGCGACCCAGCTATCAAAATCAGCAATCTTACCTGCGCCCTTTTGAATGAAACCGCCAAACACCCATAGGCTGGCTGTTACAATGAAAATCACCATGACGGCTATAGTTTGTCGATGCCAAACGAAAGGCTCTGTAGGCGATGCACCTGATGAGAACAAGTTGAGATTGGGCCTAAGGAGCAAATATAGCAATGCCCACATAGTAGGCAGTGCCACAATGCTAATGGGCAGGGCAATGATTAACCAATCATTGAAGGATAGCCCCAGTGCACTTGCTGCAATGGCATTGGGTGGGCTGCCGACAATGGTTGCAATACCGCCAATGTTGGCTGAGTAGGCAACGCCTAATAGCACAAAAGCAAAGGTACGCATGTGCTGATCAAAGTTTAAGTGAGTCATGATGCCCAGTGCAATGGGCAGCATCATAACGGTAGTGGCTGTATTGCTGATCCACATGGATAAAAATGCTGTGAGCAGAAACAACAAGATGCAAATCACTAAGCCTTGGTTTTTGGCTTTTTGCATGATGGTTTGAGCAAACTGTTTATCTAATTTGTGCTCATGTAAGGCAGCGGCTAAAGCAAAGCCTCCTAAAAATAAGAAAATAATAGGGTGCGCAAAACTGCGCAGAGCGTCTTTAAAATCCATTACATCAAACAGTACTGCCAATACAGGCACTAGGAGTGCGGTAACACTTAACGGTAATAGCTCCGCTAACCAACAATGGGCAATAATACTGAGAATAATCAGCCCATGTTGGACGGATGGCGCTATCTCACTTGAGGCAATAAACGTGATCAGGCTCGCTTGAATTACGATTGCTAGCAGCCATTTCATCCACGGGCTCCGTTGAAATAAGACTTCAGGTCAGGCAGTTATTTAATCAATTTTAATTTACTGTCACGATTAGAGTATGCTAACAAACTAAGATATTCAAAGCCTGAATGATAATGGTGAGTGTGATGAAGAGAGTAATGACCTGGCTCGATAATTTAGACTGGACGATATTGCTCGTTATAGCCGTATTGTTAGGCTTGGCCCCGTTTTCACCGGTTCCACACCTGTTTGAGAAAGTAGACATGCTACTGCAAGGGAATCTTGTTAAGCCCATGGATATCTTTGATTTATTCATGCATGGCACACCGGCTTTACTGGTCATGTTAAAAGCGGTGCGCCAATTTATAATTAAAGCATAGCTAAAATTCATGCCTGAATCGTAATGAAAAGCCATTACCTGTTTGGTTAGTATTCACCACATTGCCAGAAATACGAGGCATTAAGACATTAAACATAAAGCTTGTGTCTTTTTTAAGAAAATAGTTTAAGCCAAGCATCAGACTGGACGCTTCGCTGCCTATCTCCTTATCCCGTAGGGAAATACCACTATAGCGAATGACCCATTCCAAATCATGGGTTTGGTGCTTGGGTTGCTTAAACGCCCCATTTTTATATTTATAAGCTTTGTGTGTTTGATGATTGGTAATGGCAGAAAGTTGGATATAAAACCCTTGGTATAACCATGATTGCCCGTCAGTTTGATTGAGTTTGCTTTGATAATATTCACTCATTAACCAAAAATTATCAAAACGTGTGCCCAGCTCCAGTTGGCTGATGTGCTGCTTTTTTGTATAAAATCGTGGGCTACGAACCACATTATCTGCGCTATTAATTTCAGCTCTTTCTTTGATTTGAATGAGCGAGTCATTTAAATCTCGATACGAATAGGCCGCACCAATATGAATGACGTCTAAGTTTAAAGGCAAATGCTGAGTATGTGAAAAAACGAATCGACTGGTCGATGCGAAACCGTCTTTAATATCATCATCTTCAATCTTAAATATGCCGCTATAGAGTCTAAAAGGTGCGGATACGAATGCGATTTGAGTGCCTAGGTTACGCCCTGGTGCAAATGCTGACGTTACCATAGAGCGCTCAATAGCAGGTAACGAGCTTGAACCCATTAGAGATTCATGTCCCATGGGTTCTTTGTATCGGCCGAGGCTTAACTCGATACTGAGGTTGGCTGTCCAAGCGATTAAGGCGTCTTTTATTTCTACGTCTGTATCGTGGTTGTTTTTTGCTTCTTTGGTGAGTTCCAGTTGTAGTTTACTGGTAATTTTATCACTTACGTCATACTTAAATGTGGTTTTAAGTGAGCTTAGTTCGAAGTGAGTTTTATTAGCTGTCTGGTCATCAGCCTCTTTTTGATAAAAAGGACCAATATGATCAGCGTCTAAAAATAGGCGTGTTTTTATATTTAGATCATTAGCAAAACTAATAAAACTTGCTGGCATCAAAATAAACAGTGAAACGATCATTTTAAACTTCATGATATTTTTTCTACATCAAGAGAAACGGTTTCTTCACAGCCATTAAGGTTTGGTTTGAAGCGTACTTTGATTCGAGCGCAATCCTTTAAAAAATCAATATGCAATATATCAATGTGTACCACGTCCCAGCCTGTTCGATCGCGGATATCGTCTTTAAGTCTTTGCAGATTTTGTGGTCGGATGTTCTCTATTTTTTCATATTCAATGATTCTTTCATTTAATTTGACCATGAATAGATTGGTTTCTAATAAATAGGCTAAGGTAATGATGAAGCAGTCGATTACAATCAATTCATAGGGGTTCAAACCCGATACTGCGTTTAATAATGAAATGGCGATGACTAAAAATAGATAGGTCATTTCTTTAACCGATATGGATTCTGTTCGGTATCTGAGCATGGAGAAAACAGCAAATAATCCAAATGCAAAGCCCATTGAAATATCCGTCTTGTGTAAAAGTGCTGTGATGATAAATACACCCATGCCAAACAATACAAAAGCACTGGAATGGGCTCGGTTTTCACTAAATCGGTAGTAACAAAGTCCTACGAGTACGACGATGGCCGTCATGTTAATCAGCAACCCGTATATAAAATCCTGATGAAAGCTCATTACGTATTATCCTTATTTCGCTTA